>NZ_JBYTBE010000019.1:0-99868 GCF_058788955.1 Roseateles sp. FW301-B2 | reverse complement strand
CACCCGGACCCCGCCAGCACCACGCTGGTGGCCTGCCTCTGCGCCGGTTGGTGCCAGCTGTGCGGCAGCTACCACGACACTTTTGCACAGCTGCGCAGCCTGTATCCCCAGTACCGCTTCGTCTGGGTGGACATCGAGGACGATGCCGAGTTGGTGGGCGACCTGGATGTGGAAACCTTCCCCACCCTGCTGGTGGGCGTGGGCGAGGAGCTGCGCTTTTGCGGCCCGCTGACGCCGCAGCTGGCCACCGCCCAGCGCCTGTTGGACTCGCTGCGCGATGCCGGCCCGGCCCGCGACGCCGGCCCCGCCGCCCAGGCCCTGCTCGCGCGCCTGCAACACAGCTGCTGAGCGGGGGGCCTGGCCGGGCTTGCGGCGACAATGCGGGCCTTGCCTGGCTAAGCCGCACCCACATATGACCGTACAACTCAAGACCTCGGTGGCCCGCGCCACCCCCATCATTGCCGTCGACCGCGCCGCCTTCAAGGCGCTGGCGCCCAAGCTGCCCAAGGCGACGCAGAACTGGCTCGCCACCTGCGGCTTCAGCGGCGCACCCGACAGCTTTGCCCTGGTGCCCGGCGCCGACGGCAAGCTGGGCCAGGTGTTCGCCGGCATCGGCCATGTGGCCCATCCCTTCGCGCTGGCGGCCCTGCCCAAGGCCCTGCCCGAGGGCCAGTACCACCTGAGCGACGAAGGTCTCGCCATCCCGGCCGAGCAGGCTGCGATGTCCTGGGAACTGGGCGCCTACCAGTTCGACCTCTACAAGCCGCGCAGCCGCCCGGCAGCCGTGCTGCTGCTGGCCCCGGGCGCCGAGGCCGAGCGCGGCCTGGCCCTGGCCACCGCCATCAGCGCCACGCGCGATCTGGTCAACACGCCGGCCGAGCACATGGGCCCGGAGGAGCTGGCCCAGGCCGCCGCCCTGGTGGCCAAGCAGCATGGCGCCAAGTTCAAGCAGATCGTCGGTGACGCGCTGCTGAAGCAGAACTTCCCCGCCATCCACGCCGTGGGCCGTGCCGCCACGCGCGCGCCGCGCCTGATCGAGCTGAACTGGGGCAGTGCCAAGCATCCGCTGGTGAGCCTGGTAGGCAAGGGCGTCTGCTTCGACACCGGCGGCCTGGACCTGAAGAGCGCCGAGGGCATGCGTCAGATGAAGAAGGACATGGGCGGTGCCGCCAATGCCCTGGGCCTGGCCGCGCTCATCATGGCGCTGAAGCTGCCGGTGCGCCTGCAGGTATTGATCCCGGCGGTGGAAAACGCCGTGGCCGGCAATGCCTACCGCCCCGGCGATGTGATCAAGACCCGCAAGGGCCTGCACATCGAGATCGGCAATACCGATGCCGAGGGCCGTGTGGTGCTGTCCGACGCCCTGGCCTACGCCAGCGAACACAAGCCCGAGCTCATCATCGACCTGGCCACCCTCACCGGCGCCGCCCGCGTGGCGCTGGGCGCGCAGCTGCCCGCCCTGTTCACCAAGCATATGGACACCGGCCGCGAGCTGGTGGACCTGGGTCTGAAGCTGGACGACCCGCTGTGGCACATGCCGCTGTGGGCGCCCTACCAGGAGGGCATTGCCTCCAGCATCGGCGACATCGTCAACACCGGCCGCAGCGCCCTGGCCGGCGCCATCAATGCGGCGCTGTTCCTCGAGTACTTCGTGCCCGAGCAGCAGGACTGGCTGCACATCGATCTGTTCGCCTGGAACGACCAGCCGCGCGCCGGTCGCCCGGTGGGCGGCGAGGCGCAGACCATCCGCACCCTGCTGGCCTATCTGGAAGAACGCTTCGCATAAACGTGGGCACCCGGCGGCGGGGTACCGCCGCCACCCACCAAGCGGGTAGCCCGGGCGCCTTGGGGCGGCCCGGCGCCGCCCGGGCTTGCCACTACTTCCCGTCCAGGATCCACTGCGCCGCCCGCTCGGCGATCATCAAGGTCGGCGAGTTGGTGTTGCCGCTGGTGATGGTGGGCATCACGCTCGCATCCACCACGCGCAGGCCGGCCACGCCACGCACGCGCAGGTGCGAGTCCACCACTGCGCTGGTATCGTCAGCGCGGCCCATCTTGCAGGTGCCCACCGGGTGGAAGATGGTGGTGGCGATGTCGCCGGCCAGGCGTGCCAGGTCCGCATCGCTCTGGAATTGCACGCCGGGCTTGTACTCCTCGGGCCGGTAGCGCGCCAGCGCCGGCTGGGCCACGATGCGGCGCGTCAGGCGCAGGCTCTCGGCGGCAATGTGGCGGTCCTCATCGGTGCTCAGATAGTTGGGCGCAATCAGCGGCGCCATGGCCGGATCGGCCGACTGGATCTGCACCGTGCCGCGGCTCGTCGGATTGAGATTGCAGACGCTGGCGGTGATGGCATTGAAGCTGTGCAGCGGCTCGCCAAACGCGTCCAGCGAGAGCGGCTGCACGTGGTACTCCAGATCGGGCCAGGTCTTGTCGGGTGAGCTACGCGTGAAGGCGCCCAGCTGCGAGGGCGCCATGCTCATCGGCCCGCTGCGCCTGAACACATATTCCATGCCGATCTTGGCCTTGCCCCACCAGCTGTTCGCCAGGGTGTTCAAGGTCTTGGTGCCCTGCACCTTGAAGACGGCGCGGATCTGCAGATGGTCCTGCAGGTTGGCGCCCAAGCCCTCCAGCGCCTGCTGCACGGCGATGCCGTGGCGCTGCAGCAGCGCGGCCGGGCCCAGGCCCGAGAGCTGCAGGATCTGCGGCGAGCCGATCGCGCCGGCGGCCAGCAGCAGCTCGCCGCCGGGATTGAGCTTCACCGTCTCCAGCCCATGCGGGGTGCGCACCTCGGCACCGCTGCAGCGCAGCTGGCCGTCCTCACGCTGCAGCGTGAGCCGCTGCACCTGGGCGCCGGTCCAAAGCTCGAAGTTGGGCCGGCCCAGACAGGTGGGGCGCAGAAAGGCCTTGGCGGTGTTCCAGCGCCAGCCGGCGCGCTGGTTCACCTCGAAATAACCCACACCTTCATTGCTGCCGCGGTTGAAGTCGTCCGTGGCCGGGATGCCGGCCTGGGTGGCGGCCTGGGCAAAGGCGTCCAGCACCTCCCAGCGCAGGCGCTGGCGCTCCACCCGCCATTCGCCACCATGGCCATGCAGGGCTTTGAATGCATCGCTCACGCCCACCGCCGCATCCAGGCGCCAATGGTTCTCGTGCTTCTTGAAGTGCGGCAAGACCTGACCCCATTGCCAGGCCGCGTCCCCGGTGGCCTCGGCCCAGGCGTCGTAGTCGCGCGCCTGGCCGCGCATATAGATCATGCCGTTGATGCTGGAGCAGCCGCCCAGCACCTTGCCGCGCGGGTAGCGCAGGCGGCGCCCGTTCAGGCCCGCGTCGGCCTCGGTCTGGTAGAGCCAGTCGGTGCGCGGATTGCCGATGCAGTACAGGTAGCCGACCGGGATATGGATCCAGTGGTAGTCGTCCTTGCCGCCGGCCTCCAGCAGCAGCACGCGCTTGGACGGATCGGCCGAGAGCCGGTTGGCCAGCAGACAACCGGCCGTGCCGGCACCGACGATGATGTAGTCGAAGCTCATGCACCGCATGCTGGCGCAGCCGGCCGTTAGCGGCAAGCGCAAAGCTACTTACTCAAGCCATTGCTGAGCGCATACCAGTCCAAACGTCGCGTCAGCACCATCACTGTCGCCAGCATGACAAACAGCAGCAGTGCACCCACCACCAGGGCGGCCTGCTCCATGCGCAGCAGCACGAACAGCGCGCCGTAGAGCGCCGCCACCCCGCCACCGAAAACCAGGCCGCGCAGCCAGCCGCCCAGCATATGGGCGCCGTAATAGCCCAGCAGGGCCACCGCCGCGCCGGCCGCCGCCGCATAGGAAGGCTCGAAGGCCAGATGCTCCGAGAGGCTCAGCAGCAGCAGGAAGAACAGGCTTTGCGCCAGACCCACCAGCAGGTACTGCACCGGGTGCACCCGCCGGCCAGAGAGCAGCTCCACCAGCGAGACCGAGGTGAAGGTGAGCAGGATGAACATCAGCCCGTATTTGATGGCGCGATCGCTCATCACATAGGGGTTGATGGGATCGACCATCTCGAACATCAGCGTGTCCGCCTCGGCCGCCTTGTCGCTGTTGGACAGGCCCACGATGGGGCGGCCGCGCTGCACCCAGTCCGCCGCGGTGCTGGACAGCTCGGAGACCTGCCAGTGCGCCTTGAAGCCCTGCGCACCCGTGCTGCGCTCCACCGGCAGAAAGCGGCCGCCGAAGCTAGGATGCGGCCAGTCCGAGTGCAGGTCGAGGCTGGTGGAGGCGGCTGCGGGCACGAAGGCAAATCGCTGTGTGCCCGCCAGGTCCAGCTGGACCCGCAGGCTCAGCGCACCCGCCTGTGCCGGCAGCGCGGCATGCAAGCCCTGCGGGTAGGCGGGGTGCAGCGTGCCGGGCTGCACCTGCAGGCGCTGCTCGCCCAGGCGCAGGTCCACGCCGCGCAGGCCGCGCACATCGCTGGTGGCCAGCATCACCATCAGGTCGCCGCAGAGCAGCTGGCTGCCCGCATGCTCGGCCTGAGGCTGCAAACGCTCCAGCGAGGGCCACTGCGCATCCAGCTGCAGGCGGCCGGCATAGCCGTTCACCTTGAAGAGGCCGCGGTAGCGCGGCTCGAGGTTGAGGCCACCGCCCACCTGCAGGCCGCCGGGCACGGCACTGAGCATGAACTCGCGCTTCACGGCCACCTGGCGGCGCTCGCGCCCCTCGCCCTGCCATTCCTCCCATTGCTCGCTGCACTGCCGCGTCAGCAGCGGCCCCAGCAAGACCTGGCCCCCGGCCAGCGACTCCTCCACGCTGCGCACCGCCTCGCGCTGGCGCGCCTGGCGCTCGTCCACCAGCCAGCCGATACGCAGCAGCACCAAGCTCAAGATCAGGCTAACCCCGGTCAAGATCATCATCTTCCAGCCCCATGCGCGTGCCATCTTGCAGTCCTCCTTGTTGCGAGGTCTGCAGTCTGGCCAGGCCCGGTGAAGGCATCAGGGCGTGGGTGAAGCGAGTGTGAAGATGACGCGCAAACCCGGCTCGGCGGGCTCGAAGTCCAGGCTGCCGCCATGCAGCAGCGCCACCTGGCGGGCGATTGCCAAGCCCAGGCCCGAGCCCTTGCCGCGGCCATCGGGGCGGGCGGTGGAAAAGAAACGTTGGCCGAGCTGGCCCCAGGCCTGCGCGGGCACGCCGGGGCCGTGGTCGCGCAGCGCAAAGCAGGCGCGGCCGGGCTGGCGCCACAGGCGCAGCTCCAGCATGGAGCCGGACGGCGCAAAGTCGAGCGCGTTCACCAGCAGATTGCTGAGTGCCAGCTCCACCTGCTCGGCATCGGCCTGCACCACAATCGCTTCGCGCTCCAGCCAGCGCAGCTGCAGGCCGCGCTGCGCGATGCGGCTGGCCTCGCGCGCCAGCAGGCGCAGCAGCAGTTCGTCCAGTTGCAGTCGCTCGGGGTGTGCAGGGCCACGCTGCAGTTCCAGCTTGGAGAGCTCCAGCATGCGGTCCACCAGCTCGCGCAGGCGCTCGCTCTGCTCCACCACCTGGGCGGCAAAGCGCTGGCGGTCAGCGGGCGCCAGCTCCTCATGCAGGAGCTCGCCGGCACCGCGCATGGCGGCCAGCGGGCTTTTCAACTCGTGCGTGAGGGCGCGCACCGTCTGCTCGATATGCTCGCGGCCCTCCAGGCGCTCGCGCATTGCCTCCATCGCCTGAGCCAGGTCGCCCAGCTCGCCGGGCACTTGCGGCAAGGACTCGCGTGCACCGGCCTGCACCCGGCGTGCATAGTCGCGCAGGCGCCGCACGTTGAGGATCAGCCAGCCCGTCACCGTCACGCCAATCGCTAGTGAGAACAGCAGCAGCGAGAGGCCTGCGATCAAGATGCGGCGCTCGGCGCGGTCGATGAAACGCTGTACCGTGGCCATGGGCTTGGCCACCGTCACCACGCCCAGCAGCTTACCGGCGCCGCCGGGCTCGCGCACCGGCGCGGCCACATACATGACGTTGCTGCGCTCGTCGTCCTGCACATCGCGGCTGGTGCGGGCGCCGTATTCGCCGCGCAGCGCCAGCGCCACATCGCGCCATTGCGAATAGTCCTGGCCCACCGCGCTGCCGGCACCGCTGTCCAGCAAGACCTGACCCTGGCCGTCGGTGACGTAGATGCGCAGATCCAGGCTCTGCTTGCGCAGGCCCCAGATGCGCGCGTCCACCGGGCGCTTGGCATAGTCCTGCAGCTGGCGCGCCAGCCGCGTCTCGGCCAGCTTGCCGCCCTGCGCCACCAGGGCCAGGTCCTCGGCGGCCAGCTCGGCCAGTAGATTGGCGCTGTCGACCATGATGTCTTCCATGACCTCGCGCACGCTGGGCTTCACTTCCGCCAGGAAGACGCGCAGCACGAAGAAGGCCGTCAGGCCGGTGATCAGGAAGAACGCCAGGAACAGGCGCAGGCCGAGGCGCATCTATGGCTTCTCGTTCAATTCGAGCGAGTAACCCAGGCCCCGATGCGTGCGTATCGGGTCCAGCTCGGGCGAGGCGGCGCGCAGCTTGGCGCGCAGGGTCTTGATATGGGTGTCCACCGTTCGGTCCATGCTCTCGGCCGACTGGCCCCAGACGGCATCCAGCAGGCTCTCCCGGCTGTGAATGCGTGAGGGAGCGGCCAGCAGGCGCTTCAGCAGGCCGAGCTCGCGCCGCGTCAAGTCCAGCGGCTGGCCGTTCAGGCGCACGCGCAGGCCGTCGGCATCGAGCTCGAAGCCGTCCGGCCTGGCCACCAAGGCGGGCGCCTGGGCGCGCCGCAGCAGTGCCCGCACCCGCGCCACCAGCTCGCGCGGGCTGAAGGGCTTGGTGAGGTAGTCGTCGGCGCCGAGCTCCAGGCCGAGCACGCGGTCCCATTCCTCGGCGCGTGCACTCAGGATCAGGATGGGCAGATTGCCTTGCTGGCGCAACTCGCGGCAGAGGTCCAGGCCGTTGCCATCGGGCAGGCCGAGGTCCAGCACGGCCAGATCGGGCGGAGCCTCGTGCAGGCGGCGGCGCGCTTCGTGCAGCCAGCTCTGGTGCTCGACCTCGAAACCCTCGCGCTGCAGCGCGAACTGCACCGTGCCGGCAATCGCGGGATCGTCCTCCAGCAGCAGGATGCGTGGCTTGTGCTGCAAGGCCTCAGCTCGAGAGATGCGTGGCCAGCACCGGGAAGAGCTTCACCAGGCCGTCGGCCAGCAGTTCCACCGCCAGCGCCGCCAGGATCAGGCCCATCAGCCGGGTCATGATGTTGATGCCGGTCTGGCCCAGCACGCGCGCGATGCGGCCCGAGGCCGAAAACACCGCATAGGTCACCAGGCCCACCACCACGCCATAGCCCACCAGCACCGCCAGCTCCCACCAGTGGCGCGTCTTCTCGGCGTAGATCACCATGGTGGATATGGTGGCCGGGCCGGTCAGCAGCGGGATCGTCAGCGGCACCACCGCGATGCTGGCGCCGGCATCGACCTTGCTGGAGCCCTCGCTGACGTCGGTCTGGCGCGCCTCGGCCGGCTGGGCGTTGAGCATCTGCAGCGAGCTGATCAGGAGCAGGGTACCGCCGCCCACCTGGAAGGAGGGCAGGGTGATGCTGAAGAACTCGATCACCTTGAGGCCCGCCACCGCGCTCACCGCGATCACCACAAAGGCCGAGAAGGCGCTCACGCGGATGGTGTGCTGGCGCTGTTCCTTGGTGAAGGTCTGGGTGAAGTGGATGAAGAAGGGCACCACCCCGATCGGATTGACGATGGCGAGCAGCGCGACCAGGGGCTTGTAGATGTCCATGGGGCTTGATGTTATGCGCTGGCCAGCCCGCGCAGGTAGGCCAATCCCTGAGCGGCGCGCGGGCCGTACCAGCTCAGCAGCTCGCCATCCACCAGCTGCACCCGCGCCTGCGGGCACAGGGCCTGCGCCTCGGCCAGGTGCTCGGCGCCGAAGCGATAGGGTTCGGAGCTCAGCAGCACGCGCTCGATCTGCGCCAGCCAGGGCTCGTCGCCCTGCAGCACCGGATAGCGCGCCGCGCCCTGCTCGCCGCCCAGGGCCTCGGGCCAGCTCTGCCAGCCCACCTGGGTCAGCATGCGAGCAATGTAGGTGTCGCGCGCCACCGTCATCCAGGGCGCGCGCCAGATCAGATACAGCACCCGCCGGCGCGGCCAATCGCTGGCGGCGCAGGCGGCCAGCTCCTGCCGCAGGCCCGTCGCCAGCGCCTCGGCGCGTTCATCCACCCCGGGCAGATGGCCGAAGGCGGCGCGCATCTGCGCCAGCAGTGCGAGGTTGTCGGCAGGGCCCTGCGGATGCGTGACCAGCACCTGCGGCACGAACTCGCGCAGCGCCTCGGCGGTCTCCAGCCGGTTCTCGTCCACATTGACGACCACATGGCTGGGCGCGAGCCGGCGCAGCTTGGCCAGGTTCACGTCCTTGGTGCCACCCACCTTGGGCACGGCGGCCAGGGCCGCGGCGGGATGGATGCAGAAGCCGGTGCGGGCCACCAGATAGGGGCCCAGGCCCAGGGCCACCAGCAGCTCGGTGATCGAGGGCACCAGGCTGGCGATGCGCGGCGCCCCCTGCGCCATGCTCAGACGCCCTGCTCGTCCCATGGCGTCTCGTTGAGGGCCAGGTAGACGGCGCAGCAGCCGCGCAGATAGATCAGGGCGGGCAGCACCAGGGCCAGCGCAAACACCGCGCCGCCGCCCACCATGGCCGCCTGGCCGGCGGGCGTGACCGTCACCGGCGCGCCCGCCGAGCCCAGCGCGCGCAGGCCATAGCCGAACAGCCCGGCCATGAACTGCTGCGGCGGCACCTGCACCCCCGCCGCCCAGGGCGAGATCAGGGCCATGCTGCGGCCGCCGGCCATCACCACAAAACTCACCACCGCGCTCACCAGGGCGGTGAGGGCCAGCACGCCGGCCATCAGCACGGCCGCCTCCAGCAGGCGATGGCGCAGCAGCCGGCCATGCATGCGCAAGGTGTTCTCCACGCCCTGGTCGGCCCAGATCGAGGGGCCGGTGAGCGGCCCCACCAGCACCGTCACCGCCAGGCCCGCCACGCCCAGCAGCAGCACGCCGGCCGGCACCAGCAGGGTGAACCAGTAAAGGCCCACGCCGGGCAGGCGCACCAGCCACAGCGCCGCCAGCAGCAAGCCCAGCACGAGCGCGGCCCCCAGCAAGAGCAGCAGCAGATTGACCAGCACGCGCGCCGCCGCGCCCAGCGCCGCGGGCATGGCGTCCTGCACATCGCGGATCGGCCGCCCCAGGGCCTGGTCCATCAGCAGCAGGCCGGTGAGGTTGACACCGTAAAAGGCGACAAGCACCGCGCTCACCCCCCATACCAGACCCCAGGCGCCGTCGCTGCGGGCCAGCGCCGCCTCGGCCATCGCCAGCAGCAGGCCGGCAAAGCAGAAGCTGCTCAGCAGGGCGTAGAGCGCCGGGCCGTTGCGCACGGCCTCCACGCTGGCGAACACCCGGTTCAGGGCGTGCAGGGAGAGTTTTTGCATGTGGCCGGCATGATAGCGAGGCCCCGGCCCGCACCAGGGCGGCGCCCGCGCCCAGCGTTGGCCCGATTTACGGGTTTTCCTCAGAAGCTGAAAAACAACACTCAGCCTTGGGCGCTTTACGGATCACTGGATCTCTCACCCATAATCGTTTACCTGTGTTCGGACGCCGCGCCTTCGCTTGAATGGTTCACGATGGGTTGAAGCTCCACATGGTTATTTGGTATTGAAAGGGCTTCCCCATGGGAAACAAGCTTTACGTAGGCAACCTCGCCTACAGCGTCCGTGACGAATCGCTGCAAGAAGCATTCGGTCAATTTGGCACCGTGACCTCGGCCAAGGTCATGATGGACCGCGAAACCGGCCGTTCCAAGGGCTTCGGCTTCGTGGAAATGGGTTCGGACGCCGAGGCGCAAAGCGCCATCAACGGCATGAACGGCCAGGCTCTGGAAGGCCGTGCGATCGTGGTGAACGAAGCACGTCCTCGTGAAGAGCGTCCGGGTGGCTTCGGCGGCGGCGGCCGTTCCGGCGGCGGCGGCTTCGGCGGCGGTGGCCGTTCGGGCGGCGGCGGCTACGGTGGTGGCGGCGGTGGCGGCTACGGCGGTGGCCGTTCGGGCGGCTACTGATCAGCCAGCGCTTCGGCACTGCACAAGAAAGGCACCTTCGGGTGCCTTTTTCTTTGGCCCTTGCCCTTACTCGCCCTGCCGGTGCTTGCGCGGACGCCCGGCCAGTAGACGGTCAAACAGCGCGTTGGGCAGCAGCCGCATCGCGCGCGCCACCACCCCCATCTGCCAGGGGATGAAGCGTAGGCTGGCGCCGGCCTCGATGGCCGCATAGGCGCGCGCCGCGAAGTCGGCGGGCTGCATCAGAAAGGGCATGCGATAGCGGTTCTTGCTGGTCAGCGGGGTGGCGATGTAGCCGGGCGCGATCGTCACCACCTTCACGCCGTAGGGCCGGCATTCGCCGCGCAGGCTCTCGCAAAAGCTGATCACCGCCGCCTTGCTGGAGCAATAGCCGGCGTGCCCCGGCAGGCCGCGGATGCCGGCCACGCTGGCCACCCCCACCAGCCGTCCGCTGCCGCGCGCATTCATCGCCGCCACAAAGGGCTGGAAGGTCGCGGCCAGGCCGATGTTGTTGGTGGCGTAGATGCGCTGCAGCACCGCCAGGTCCTCCGGGATCGCCGTGTCCATGCCGATGCTGATGCCGGCATTGGCGATCACCACGTCGGGCAGGCCCTGCTCGGCGATGCATTGGCGCCCGGCCGCGGTGATGGCGGCCACATCGCTGACATCGGCCGGGTAGATGCGATAGCGCGCCGCGCTCAGGCCTTGCGCCTGCGCCCAGTCGGCCAGCTCCTGGCCGCGCCGGGCCACCAGGGCAAGCGCCCAGCCCTGCTGGTAGTAGTGCAGCGCCATCGCCTGGCCGAGGCCGCTGGAGGCACCGGTGATGAACACCAGTTTCGTCATGGCTTGGCCGCCTTGCCGCGCAGCCCCGGCGGATCGAAGCGCGCCGTGCTGGGGCCGTTGAAGCTCAGCAGGCCCTTGAGGTTGTCGTACTCGAAGTTCTGGGCCCGCATCTCACCGCCGCGCGTGGCGATGCGCACCGGCAGGTGCGAGCGCAGCTTCTCGGTGTTGACGAAGGCATGCAGGAACTCGCCCTGCACCTGCAGATCGGGCAGGGCGCCGGCCGCCGACTTGGCCGGGTAGCGCTGCACCTGCACCTCGCCCAGCAGCTGGATCTCGCTGCCATCGCTGTTGCTGAGCGCACGCCGCGCCTGCGCCTCGGTGCGGCTGCCGTTCTCGCCATAGGCCTGCAGGCGCACGCCGTCGAGTTCGATGGTGTCGGTATCGGGGTAATGGCGCATCGCCGCGCCCTGCAGATGCACGCGCAGCTCGCCGGTGGGCGCGAAACGCTGCATCTCGAAACCCTTCATCTGGTAGTCGGGCTCATGCTTGGCCGGCACCGGCTCCATCGGCCCGTCGGGCATGGGCGTGTGCTTGACCAGCCACCAGGTGCCGGCCGCCAGCAGCGCCATCATCAGCAACGGCAGATAGGCCGAGAGCAGGGCCTGCAGGCGCCAGATCAGCGGCTGCCGCAGGCGCGGTGCCGCCGCCGCGGCGGGGGCCAGGCGCGCCGTCGTCGTCGTCAAGCCGCGCCTCCGTCCAGGGTGCTGAGATGGCCCTGCAGCAGCGCGGCGTAGCGGCCGGCGGCCATCAGCAGCAGGTCGCAGCACTCGCGCGCCGCGCCATGGCCGCCCGCGGCCGCGGTGACATGGTGCGCCACCGCCTTCACCTCGGCATGGGCCTGGGCCGGCGCGCAGGCAAAACCGGCGCGCGTCAGCAGCGGCAGATCGGGCCAGTCGTCGCCCATCGCGGCCACCTCGGGCCAGTCCAGGCCCAAGCGGTCCAGCAGCGGCTGGGCCACCGCCAACTTGTCCTTGGCGCCGTAGACGGCGTGCTGCAGGCCCAGATCGGCCACGCGCCGGCGCACCGCCGGCGAGTCGCGCCCGGTGATGATGATGGGCGTGATGCCGCCCTGGGCCAGCAGCTTGAGGCCATGGCCGTCCAGGGTGTTGAAGGCCTTCACGCCCTCGCCCTGCTCGCCGATGTAGATGCGGCCGTCGGTGAGCACGCCGTCCACGTCGAAGATCGCCGCCTTGATGGCAAGACCTGGCCCCTGGGCCTTGAGCAGGAGTTCGGGCGCAAAGCGCAGGGCCGGTTGCAGCAAGGCCATCAGATCACCTTGGCCGACATCAGGTCGTTGATGCTGATGGCGCCCAGCAGATGATGGGCCTCGTCCACCACCAGCACCAGGGTGATGCGGGCCGCTTCCATCAGATCGGCCGCGTCCACCGCCAGCGCATCGGCGCGCACGGTGCGCGGGTTCTTGGACATCACGTCGCCGGCCTTGAGCGTGCGCAGGTCGCCGCCGCGCTCGATCAGGCGGCGCAGGTCGCCATCGGTGAAGATGCCCTGCACGCGGTCCTCCTCGTCCACCAGGATGGCCACGCCCAGGCTCTTGCCCGACATCTCGCGCATCATCTCGGTGAAGGGCAGCTCGGCCTGCACGCGCGGCAGCGCCGCGCCGCTGCGCATCAGGTCGCGCACATGGGTCAGCAGCTTGCGGCCCAGCGCGCCGCCGGGGTGCGAGCGCGCAAAGTCCTCGGGCTTGAAGCCGCGCGCATCCAGCAGGGCCACGGCCAGGGCGTCGCCCAGCGCCATCTGCGCGGTGGTGCTGGCGGTGGGCGCGAGGTTGAGCGGACAGGCTTCCTGGTCGACCCGGCTGTCGAGCACCACATGGGCGTGGCGCGCCAGGCTGGAGGCGGCGCCGCCAGTCATCGCGATGATGTGGACACCCAGGCGCTTGAGCACCGGCAGGATGGCGTTGAGCTCGTCGCTCTCGCCGGAATTGGAGAGCGCCAGCACCACGTCCTTGGGCGTGACCATGCCGAGGTCGCCATGGCTGGCCTCGGCCGGGTGCACGAACAGCGCCGGCGTGCCGGTGGAGGCCAGGGTGGCGGCGATCTTGCGACCCACATGGCCGCTCTTGCCCATGCCCATCACGGCCACGCGTCCGCTGCAGGCCAGCACCAGCTGCACCGCATGTGCAAACGCATCACCCAGGCGCGGGCCCATCGCGGTGAGCGCGGCGGCCTCGATCTGCAGGGTCTCGCGACCCAGGTCCACCGCGCGCGCGGCATCGAATTGCTGGGGGGAAATGCTCATCCGGGCAGTGTAGCGGCGGCCGCCTGCACTGTAGTGGCCGGCTACTACCCGCCCGACCGCACGAATTTCCACAATCAACGCGCGTCCAAACCCAAACAGGAGACATCGATGAGTGCCAAGAAACTGTTGTTGCTGGCCGGCGACTACGTGGAGGATTACGAGATCATGGTGCCCTTCCAGGCCCTGCTGGCGGTGGGCCACCAGGTGCATGCGGTATGCCCAGGCAAGGCGGCCGGCGAGCATGTGCTGACCGCCATCCACGACTTCGAGGGTGCCCAGACCTACTCCGAGAAGCCGGGCCACCGCTTTGCGCTGAACGCCACGTTTGCAGACATCCGGCCCGAGGACTACGACGGTCTGGTGATCCCCGGCGGTCGCGCGCCCGAGTACCTGCGCACCCTGCCTGGCGTGTTGGAGCTGGTGCAGCATTTTGCGCACGCCAACAAGCCGATCGCGGCGATCTGCCATGGTGCGCAGCTGCTGGCGGCGGCGGGCGTGATACGCGGCAAGCAGGTCTCGGCCTATCCGGCCTGCGCCGCCGAGGTGAGGCTGGCCGGCGCCGACTACGCCAACATCCCGGTGGACCAGGCCGTCACCGACGGGCAGTTGGTCACCGCCCCGGCCTGGCCGGCGCATCCGGCCTGGATCGCGCAGTTCCTGGCCGTGCTGGGCACGCGCATCAGCCTCTGATCCATACTGCGGCACAGCCAGGAGGTGACGAGCATGTGCGAAGTCTTCATCAGCGCCAACCCGGAGTCCTACGAGTCGCGCACGCGCTCGGTGCGCCTGCATGGCGTGGTCACCAGCATCCGGCTGGAGAACCTGCACTGGGAGGTACTGGAGGAGATCGGCGCGCGCGATGGCCTGGGCGTGATCCAGCTGATCGAAAAGCTCTACGACGAGCTGGTGCAGGCACGCGGTGCGGTCGGCAACTTCGCCTCCTTCCTGCGCGTGAGTGCGCTGCGCTATATGGCCCTGCAGGCCCGCCAGCGCATCCCCACCGACCTGGGCGTGCCGATCCGTTCACTGCAGGCCGGCGAGGTGCTGCAGGGTTTGCCGGCCAGCTGGCACAAGCCCTTGCGGCGCGTGACCCTGCGGGATTGACGCGGCAGAAGAAGAAAAAAGGCCACCCCTGGGTGGCCTTTGCTTGGCAGGGACGAGCCCTTAGTGTCAGGGATACAGACCGCGCTCCTCGCGCGCCTGCAGCACGCGCGTGCAGGCCACCGTGAAGGCGGCGGTGCGCAGCGAGATGCGGTGCTGTTCCGAGGTCTCCCAGATGCCCTTGAACGCGCCGGTGATGATCTTGTCCAGGCGCACGTTGATCTCGTCCTCGGTCCAGAAGAAGGACGAGAAGTCCTGCACCCATTCGAAGTAGGAGACCGTCACGCCGCCCGAATTGGCGATCACGTCGGGCACGACGATGATGCCGCGGTCGGCCAGCACCTGGTCGCCATCGGGGGTGGTGGGGCCGTTGGCGCCTTCCAGCACCAGGCGGGTGGAGAGGCGCTGGGCACGCTCGGCGGTGATCTGGCCTTCCAGCGCGGCCGGGATCAGCACATCGGTCTTGACGTCCCAGAAGTTCTCGTTGGCGATATGGTCGGCGCCGGCAAAGCCGCCCACGCCGCCGGTCTTGGCCACGTGGTCGAGCAGGTCCTGCATGTCCATGCCGCGGTCGTTCAGGATGGTGCCGGTGTGGTCCTGCACGGCCACGATCTTGGCGCCATTGGCGGCGAACAGCTTGGCGGCGATCGAGCCCACATTGCCGAAGCCCTGGACCGCCACGCGCGCGCCTTCCATCGCGATATTGAGGCGGCGCATCGCCTCGCGGCCGATCACGAACACGCCGCGGCCGGTGGCGGCCACGCGGCCCAGCGAGCCACCCAGCGGGATCGGCTTGCCGGTGACGACGCCGGTCGCGGTGGCGCCGGTGTTCATCGAGTAGGTGTCCATCATCCAGGCCATGATCTGGCCGTTGGTGTTGACGTCGGGCGCCGGGATGTCCTGCTGCGGGCCGATGATGATGCCGATCTCGCTGGTGTACCGGCGCGTAACTTTTTCCAGTTCCTTCATCGACAGGGTCTTGGGATCGAGGCGGATGCCGCCCTTGGCGCCGCCATAGGGCAGGTTGACCGCGGCGTTCTTGATCGTCATCCAGGCCGACAGCGCCATCACTTCTTCCAGCGTCACATCGGGGTGGTAGCGCACGCCGCCCTTGCCGGGGCCGCGCGTCAGGCTGTGCTGCACGCGGTAGCCCTCATAGTGGGCGATGGTGCCGTTGTCGAGTTCGATGGGGATATCCACGATCAGCGCGCGCTTGGGGCGGCGCAGCGTCTCGACCCAGCGTGCCAGATGACCCAGGTAGGGTTCAACGGCGTCGATCTGGGACAGGTAGGTGCCCCAGGGACTGTTGCGCGTGGGCGAGACGAAAGACAAATTGGGCATGTACTGCTCCGTAATTTTTGGTGGCGCGAACGGTATCGCGAAGCCTTTGCGCTTGCCAAAGCCGAGTGCACATGTGCCCATGCGGCATGCGCATAGGGTGCGCATGCCGGTCGCTGCGGCCGGTCTGGCATGTGGCTTGCATCGCCTCATGCAGGCTTGGCATGGCGCCGGGCCGCCAAGCACGACCGTTACCATCGGCACATGATGAACTCGCTGGATCTGACCCTGCTCTACCTGGTGGCCGCGGTGCTGGGCGTGGTGGCCTGCCGCTTCTTCAAGCTGCCGCCCATGCTGGGCTATCTGGTGGTGGGGGTGCTGATCGGCCCGAACGCGCTGGAGCTCTCGGGCCGCAGCGCCGGCGTCAACTACCTGGCCGAGTTCGGCGTGGTGTTCCTGATGTTCGTGATCGGGCTGGAGTTCAACCTGCCCAAGCTGCGCAGCATGCGCAGCCTGGTGTTCGGCATGGGGCTGCTGCAGGTGGCGCTCACCATCCTCGGCACCATGGCGGGCCATGTGATGCTGGACCGCGGGCTCGACGCCCTGGGCCTGCCCTGGGAGCTGGAATGGAAGGGCGCCCTGGTGCTGGGCGCGGCCATGGCGATGAGCTCCACCGCCATCGTGGTGAAGCTGATGGCCGAACGGCTGGAGCTGGAAAGCGAGCATGGCCGGCGCGTCATCGCGGTGCTGCTGTTCCAGGATCTGGCGGTGGTGCCGCTGCTGGTGCTGATCCCGGCACTGAACAGCAGCGGCGCCGAGATGGCCAGCTCGCTGGCCTGGGCCGGCCTCAAGGCGGTGGCCCTGCTGACCCTGCTGCTGGCCGGCGGCCAGAAGGTGATGCGCTGGTGGCTCACCCTGGTGGCGCGCCGCAAGAGCGAAGAACTCTTCATGCTGAATCTGCTGCTGGTGACCCTGGGCCTGGCCTGGCTCACCGAGCATGCCGGGCTCTCGCTGGCGCTGGGCGCCTTCATCGCCGGCATGCTGATTGCCGAGACCGAGTTCAAGCACCAGGTGGAGACCGACATCCGGCCCTTTCACGACGTGCTGCTGGGGCTGTTCTTCATCACCATCGGCATGAAGCTGGACTGGCGCGCGGTGAGCGCGCAATGGCCGCTGGTGGTGGTGCTGACGCTGGCGCCCACCATGGCCAAGTTCCTGCTCATCGCCGCGCTGGCCAAGCTGTTCCAGGCGCCCACCGGGGTCTCGCTGCGCACCGGCCTCTACCTGGCGCAGGCGGGTGAATTCGGCTTCGTGCTGCTGACCCTGGGCGCGCAGCAGGAGTTGGTCGCGGCGCAATGGGTCAGCCCGGTGCTGGCCAGCATGGTGCTGTCGATGCTGGCCACGCCGGTGATCATCATGTACAGCAACCGCATCGTCATGAAGCTCTCGGCCAGTGACTGGCTCTTGCAATCGGTGCAGCTGACGACGATTGCCAAGAAGGCCATCAAGGCCGACGCCCACGTCATCATCTGCGGCTACGGCCGCAGCGGCCAGAACCTGGCGCGCCTGCTGGAGGGCGAGCACATCCCCTATATGGCGCTGGACCTGGACCCCGACCGCGTGCGCCAGGCCGCCGCGGCCGGCCAGAGCGTGGTGTTCGGCGACGCCGCGCGCCTGCAAAGCCTGATGGCGGCCGGCCTGTCGCGCGCCAGCGCGGTGGTGGTGAGCTACCCCGACACGCCCTCGGCGCTGAAGATCCTGCAGCTGGTGCGCGCCCATGCCGCCCATGTGCCGGTGGTGGTGCGCACCATCGACGACAGCGACCTCGAGCGCCTGCGCGCCGCCGGCGCCACCGAGGTGGTGCCCGAGGCCATCGAGGGCTCGCTGATGCTGGCCAGCCATGCGCTGGCCCTGGTGGGCGTGCCGATGCGGCGCGTGATCCGCCTCACCCGCGATGCGCGCGATGCGCGCTACGGCCTGCTGCGCGGCTACTTCCACGGCGCCGACGACGACACCGCCGAGGAGCGCGAGCAGGCGCGCCTGCGCTCGGTCACCCTGCCGGTCGCCAGCGCCTACGCCAGGCAGCCACTCGGCCAGCTGGCCCTGCATGCCACCGGGGTGGCGGTGGTGTCGGTCAAGCGCGCCGGCGGCGCGGTGGTGCAGGCCGAGGACCAGCTGCTGCTGCAGGGCGGCGACACCCTGGTGCTCTCGGGCACGCCGGGCGCGCTGGCGCTGGCCGAGGAAAAGCTGCTGCGCGCCTGAGCCCGCGCCGATCAAGCCCTGGCGCCCGGGCGACAGCCTGATGCCTGCGTGACATGCGCGCGCCGCGGCTTGCGCCACACTGCGGCCCATGAGTTCCACCACCGCCCCCGGCCAGCGCCGCCGCATCTACCTGATGCGCCACGGCGCGGTGAGCTATTTCGACGCCACCACCGGCCGGCCGGTGCTGCCCGAGCAGGTCTCGCTCAACGAACTGGGCCAGGCCCAGGCGCGCGCCGCCGGCGAGCAGTTCGCCCGCGAGGGCGTGCGCTTCGACCGCGTCATCGTCTCGGGCCTGCCGCGCACCGTGCAGACCGCCGGCCTGGTGCTGCAGCAGCTCGGCGCGAGCGCGCAAGCCCTGAGCCCGCAGACCTGGCCCGAGCTGCAGGAGATCCGCGGCGGCCGCCTGGCCGAGATCCCGCAGGCCGATCTGCAGGCCGCCTTCACCGGCCTGCACCATGCCCGGCTGGGTGAGGACACGCGCTTTCTGAATGGCGAAAGCGTCGGCGAGCTGCTGGACCGCGTGCTGCCCGCGGTGGCGCGGCTGCGTGCCGACCCGGGCTGGGACTGCGCCCTGCTGGTGCTGCATGGCGTCGTCAACGCCGCCATCCTCTCGCACGCGCTGAGCGGCGGCCAGCGCCTGCTGTATGGCTCGCTGGTGCAGAGCCCGGCCTGCATCAATGTGCTGGACGTGGGCGCGGCGCCCGACGACTGGCTGCTGCGCGTCTGCAATTTCGCGCCCACCGGCGCCCTGCACGTGGAAGAACGCCACACCACCATGGAAGCGCTCTACCAGCAGTACCTGCGCTACCGCGCATTGCAAGAGGAAAAAAAGGAGGCCTGAACGCATGATCCGCATCACCGGTACCTATGTCTGGCGCGAGGGCGCCCGCTTTGACCACGAGACCTACGAGCGCGAGCACATGGCGCTGACGCGCGAACTGCTCACGCCGCTGGGCCTGACACGGCTGGAGGCCGAGCGCTTCCTGCACCCCAAGGGGCCACGCGCTGGCGAGCCCGTGGCGGCCACCAATGCCTACTTCGCCAGCCTGGAACAGGCCCAGGCAGCGCTGGCCCAGGCCGGCGCCCAGCTCGCCGCGCATGTGGCGCAGTACACCGATTTGCAACCGCAGCTGCGCCTCAGCCAGCTCACGTCCATCGCCTGACAGGCACAAGGAAAGGTCTTCTTCATCATGGAATTCGACTACAGCCCCAAGGTCCAGGCGATGCAGGCCCGTCTGCTCGCCTTCTTCGACCAGCACATCTACCCCAACGAACAGCGCCTGCATGCCGAGATCGAGGCGAACCGCCGCGCCGGCAACCCCTGGCTGGCCACCAAGCTGATCGAGGAGCTGAAGCCGCTGGCGCGCCAGGCCGGGCTGTGGAACCTGTTCCTGCCCAAGTCCTCGCGCGCACCGGAGGGCCTCTCCAACCTCGAGTACGCGCCGCTGTGCGAGATCATGGGGCGCGTCTGGTGGGCCGCCGAGGTCTTCAACTGCTCGGCCCCCGACACCGGCAATATGGAGACGCTGGAGCGCTACGGCACCGAGGCGCAGAAGGACCAATGGCTGGAGCCGCTGCTGCGCGGCGAGATCCGCTCGGCCTTCCTGATGACCGAACCCGCGGTGGCCTCCAGCGACGCCACCAATATCGAGTGCAGCATCGTGCGCGATGGCGACGAGTACGTCATCAATGGCGTGAAGTGGTGGTCCTCGGGCGCCGGCGACCCGCGCTGCGCCATCTACATCGTGATGGGCAAGACCAACCCCGAGGCCGGCCGCCACGAGCAGCAGTCGATGATTCTGGTGCCCGCCAACGCGCCGGGCGTCAAGGTACTGCGCCCGCTCACCGTGTTCGGCTACGACGATGCGCCGCATGGCCATATGGAGATCGAGCTCAAGAACGTGCGCGTGCCGGTCGGCAATCTGCTGCTGGGCGAGGGCCGCGGCTTCGAGATCGCCCAGGGCCGCCTCGGCCCCGGCCGCATCCACCACTGCATGCGCTCGATCGGCGCCGCCGAGCGCGCGCTGGAACTGATGTGCCAGCGCGCCGTCTCGCGCGTCGCCTTCGGCAAGACCCTGGCGCAGCAGACCGTCACGCAGGAACGCATCGCCGAGGCGCGCTGCATGATCGACCAGGCCCGCCTGCTCACGCTCAAGGCCGCCTACATGATGGACACGGTGGGCAACAAGGTCGCCAAGGCCGAGATCGCGATGATCAAGATCGTCGCGCCCAATATGGCCCTGCAGGTGATCGACTGGGCCATGCAGGTCTATGGCGGCGCCGGCGTCAGCGGCGACACCCCGCTGGCCATGATGTGGGCGCACCAGCGCACGCTGCGCTTTGCCGACGGCCCGGACGAGGTGCACCGCAACTCGCTGGCCAAGCTGGAGCTGTCGCGCCACATGAAGCTGCCGACCGACCGGGTGAAGATGCCGGTGACGCGCGGCGCCTGAGCCCAGCAAGCCCCCCCCGAAGAGGGAAGGGTCTTGCCGGATACCTGCAGGGGCCCGGCTGACTAGCATGCGGGCAAACCATGAGTCCGCATCCTGGATGAGCCGCTTCGCCCTTGCCCGCACCTGGCCCACGCTGGCCTTCGCCCTGCTGCTGCTGGGCCAGGCCGCGGCCTTGGCGCTGAGCCTGGGCGGCGGCGCGGGCTGGCTGCCCTGGCTGCTGACGGGCCTGCTGGCGCTGAGCAGCCTGCTGGCGCTGGCGACCCTGAGCACGCTGCGGCGCGCCCGCGCCAAGGCCGAGCGCGCCCAGCGCACGCTGGAGGAGGCCATCGACGCCCTGCCCGCCAGCGTCGAGATCTATGACGAGACCGACCGTCTGGTGGCCTTCAACCAGCGCCTGGTGGAGATCTATCCGCACATGCTGCGCGAGTTCCAGCGCCGGGCCGGCTTCGAGGACATGGTGCGCGCCTCGCTGGCGCGCCAGGGCATCCCCGAGGCGATCGGCCGCGAAGAGGAATGGCTGGCCGAGCGCAAGCGCCAGCGCGGCCGCCAGAGCGCACCGCTGCTGCAGAACGTGCACGACGAGATCTGGTTGCGCGTGTTCGAGCGCCGCACCCCCTCGGGCGGCATCGTCGGCGTGCGCCTGGACGTGAGCGACCTGATCCACGAGCAGCAGCGCCTGGCCGCCAGCCAGGCCCATCTGCACGCCATCATCCAGTCGGCCATGAACGGCATCCTCACGCTCGATGCCGAGGGCCATGTGCTGGAGGTCAACCCCAGCTGCGAGCAGCTGTTCGGCTTCAGCGCCGCCGAGCTGCAGGGCGGCCACCTGAGCATGCTGTTCAGCGGCGGCCTCAGCGAGCTGGCACCGCAGTCGCTGCTGGGCCAGCCGCGCGAGGTGAGCGCGCGCCACCGCAGCGGCGAGGAGCTCTCGCTGCAGCTCACCATGGCCGAGGTGCGCACCGCCACCACCCATCTGTTCGTCTGCATCGTCACCGACTTCAGCGAGCGCAAGCGCCAGGAGCTGCGCCTGAAGCGCGCTAACGAGTTGCTGGCGCGCCAGTCCACCACCGACGGTCTCACCGGCGTGGGCAACCGCCGCCTGTTCGACCAGGCCCTGCAGCAGGAATGGCTGCGCAGCGCCCGCTCGGGCCAGCCGCTGGCCATCCTGCTGGTGGACATCGACCACTTCAAGCAATACAACGACCGCTACGGCCATGTCGCGGGCGACGACGCGCTGCGCCGCGTCGCCACCCTGCTGCGCTCCTGCGTGGGCCGGGGGGGTGAGTCGGTGTGCCGTTATGGCGGCGAGGAGTTCGTGGTGCTGCTGGTCGACACCGACCTGGCCGGCGCCCAGGTGGTGGCACAGCGCTGCCTCGACAGCCTGCGCCTGGCCGCGATCGAGCACGAGGCCTCACCGGTGCGACCCACGCTGAGCCTCAGCATCGGCGTGGCGGCGCGCCTGGGGCACAGCCAGGTGGCGGCGCAAAGCCTGCTCGAGGCCGCCGATGCGGCGCTCTACAAGGCCAAGCAGGGCGGCCGCGCCAGGATGGTGTGCGAGGCCAGGATCGCCTGATCCGGCGGACAATCGGGGCATGCAAGACCCCAGCGCCTATATCAAGCAGCACATCCGCACCGTGCCCGACTGGCCCGCGGCCGGCGTGCAGTTTCGCGACATCACGCCCCTGCTGTCGAACCCGCGCGTGTTCCGCGTGCTGATCGACCAGTTCGTGCACCGCTATTTCGACAGCCGGCCGGCCGCCATCGCCGGGCTGGACGCGCGCGGCTTCATCATCGGCTCGGTGCTGGCCTACGAGCTCAATGTCGGCTTCATCCCGATCCGCAAGAAGGGCAAGCTGCCCTTCACCACGGTGGAGGAAACCTATGAGCTCGAGTACGGCAGCGCCACGGTGGAGATGCATACCGATGCGGTGCAGCCCGGCGACCGCGTGGTGCTGATCGACGACCTGATCGCCACCGGCGGCACCATGCTGGCCGGCGCGCGCCTGCTGCAGCGCCTGGGCGCCACGGTGATCGAGGGCGCCGCCATCGTCGACCTGCCCGAACTCGGCGGCTCGGCGCGCCTGCGCGCCGCCGGCCTGCCCCTGCACACCCTGGTGGATTTCGCCGGGCACTGAGACCCTAGGGCCTGTTAACACGACGTTTGCCCGTGCGAACGGGGCCGGCAGGGCCCAGGTCTAGGCGGACGACGCAGCCCAGGCTGGCTGCCTGGGCAAGGAGTTCAACGACGAGATGGGCCCTGCCAGCCCCGTTCCCTTCGGGTTGCCACCAGAAAAGCCGTGCACGTCGTTGCAAAGCCTCGCCGGGGGAGTCACCCCGGCTTCGGTTTGCGCCTAGTTCACGGCTTTTCTGGTGGCAACGCATCGGGCAAACGTCGTGTTAACAGGCCCTAGTCGAACAGCAGGCCGCCCGCCACCGGCGCGCCGGCGGCATCGTCGCCGCCCAGGATGAGGATGCGGCCATCGGCCAGGCGCGTCACGCTGTGCCAGGCGCGTGGCACCGGCATGGCGGGCAGCGCCGTCGCACCCTGGCCGGGCCGGTAGAGGCAGGCGCTCGCGGCCACCGCGTCGGCCTCGGTCTGGCCGCCGAACAGGCGGATCTCGTCGCCCGCGGTGCGCACGCTGCGCACCAGGGTGCGCGCCTGCTCCAGCCCCTGCACGCCGACGAGCGTGCCGGCCAGCGGCTCATAGCGCAGCACCGAGGCCAGCGGCCGGATGCCCTCGGGTGCGATCAGCTCGCCGCCCAGGATCAGCACCGAGCCATCCGCCATGCGGTGCGCCTCGTGCAGCTGGCGCCGCTCGTCAAGCGCCGTGGCCACCGGGGCCAGGCTTTCGGCGGCCGGATCGAACAGCTCCGCCGTCACATTGACCGGCCCGTCGTGGTAGCCACCCACGATCAGCACGCGGCCATCGGCCAGCTGGGTCAGGCTGGGGAACTCGCGCACATGGCGCATGCGCGCGGCCAGCAGGCGGAACTGGCGCTGCTGCGGATCCCACAGCTCCAGCGTGTCGCGGCCCAGGCCGCCGGCCACCAGCACGCGGCCATCGGCCAGCGCCAGGGCGGCGTGGCGCGCCCTCGGCTGGCGCGGCCGCCCGGCATCCAGCACCGCGCCGCTGCGCTCGTCGATCAGCTCGGCCACGCCGCCGATCTCCAGGCTGATCAGGCCGCCCAGCACCAGGATCTGCCCGCTCGCCAGGCGCGTGGCGCTGTGCAGGGCGCGCCCGGTGCGCATCTGGCCGAGGCGTTCGAAGCGGCCGCTGGTGGGGTCGAAGCGGTCGATCGCGTTCGACAGGCTAGGCTCGCCGCGCGAGCCACCGATGACGAGCACGCCGCCATCCGCCGCCAGCACGGCGGCGTGGTACTGCAGCGCGAAGGGCAGCGCCAGCGCCTGATAGCGCTCGCGGTAGCGCACTGGCAGCAGCAGCTCGCGCCGCGCCGTGGGCCGGCCCGCGGCCTCGACCACCAGGGTGTAGCGGCGCGGCCCGTCCAGCACCGGGGTCTGCACCTCGACACCGCTGACGACCGCGCCGATCTCGGGTTCGATGCGCCCCGCGCCACCGCTGAACAGCGGCCGCAGGCGCAGGCGCTCGCCCACCAGGGGGCTGCCGGCCACGGTATCGAAGCCCTGGATGGCGGGCGCGGCGGGCAGCGGGTCGCTGCCGCCCGCGTCGCCGCCGCCGCCACAGCCGGCCAGGCCCCAGCTGGCTCCCAGGGCCAGGAATCCGCGGCGCGGTATCGAGAAATTGCTGCTGCTCATCGCTGGCTCCCTGCATATAGGCATCGCCGCCCACGGCGGCCCGGAGCGGCATGATGGGCAGGCGCGCGGCGCTTGTGAATTGCCTTTTCGGTGATGCGTTTACGGCATGAATCGCCCCGTCGACCGCAGCATCGACATCCGGCAGCTGCGCTACTTCCTGGTGCTGGCCGAGGAGCTGAACTTCCGCCGCGCCGCCGAGCGGCTGCACCTCACCCAACCGCCGCTATCGCGCCAGATCGCCGCGCTGGAAGCGGCGCTGGGCACGCCCCTGCTGGAGCGCCGTGGCAACAGCACGCGGCTGACCGAGGCGGGGCAGCAGGCCCGCCAGCGCTTTGCCGAGGCCGTGGCCGCCTTCGAAGCCGCGGTGCGCAGCGTCGGCAGCGCCGCGGCACGGCCCCGCGCCAAGCTGCGCCTGGGCCTGCCCTGGTGGGTGGACATGAGTGCGTTTGCGCAGCTCGAGCAGCGCCTGGGCGGCAGCCTGCCACCGCTCGAGCCGGTGCTGGGGCCGGGCCCCGAGCTGCTGGCCCAGCTGCAACGCCACGAGCTGGATGCCGCCCTGCTCACCATGCCGCACGAGCTGCAAGGCCTGCGCCACCAGCGCGTCGCGCGGCTGGCCCATGTGGCGATGATCCCGGCGAGCAGCGCGCTGGCGCGCAAGCGTGCGCTGCGCCTGCGCGAGCTGGAGGCGCTGCCGGCCTTTCTGCGCTTTCGCAAGCAGCAGAACCCGGCGCTCTGGACGCATTTCCAGCGGCTCTACGACGCCGCCGGCTTCCGGCCCGCGCGCGAACTCGACGCCCCCGGCACCTCGGCGACGATTGCGCAGATCGCCGCCGGCCGCGGCTGCACGCTGATGCCCGCGGCGTTCGCGCGCCAGAAATACCCCGGCGTGGCGGCCCGGCGCCTGCTGGACGACATCTATGTGGAGCTGCACCTGGTGTTGGGCGAACGCCTCGAAGCCCCGCTGGCGCAGGCCCTGCAGGCACAGGCCGATTTGCTGGCGGGCGCGCTGGCCTGACAATCGCACCATGGCCAAACCTATTCCCCGCCTCAGCCCGGACGAGATCCAGCGCATCATCGCCACCGCGTTCACCGACCGTCCGCCCTACAACAAGGTGCTGATGGAGCATGGCCTCGGCCAGGGCGAGCTGGTGCAGCTGATGAAGCGCGAGCTCACCTCCAGCGCCTACAAGCTCTGGGCGGCCCAGGGCAAGGGGGTGAAGGCGCCCACCAAGAAGGCCCAGTGGCCGCACGGGCGCTAGCGCTGGTCCACGCCCGCCCATGCCCAGCAGCTGGCCCAACCGACTCGAGCGCAAGCGCTTCAGCGATGCCCTGCTGATCGCGCTGACCCTGGCCGTGGGTGGCATCGGCAGCCTGCTGGGCTATGGCGCCGTCGGCGATGCCGAGCTGCTGCGCTTCAAGGAATTGCGCAGCGCCGCGGCGCGGCAGGTGGTGGACTCGTTCACGCAAGACCTGGCACGCACCGTCGAGGCGGTGCGCGGCGCCGGCCTGATGCTGGAGTCGCACCAGCAGATGCAGCGCGATGCCTTCAACCGCTATGCCGCCACGCTCGCCAAGGGCCTGCCCGGCCTGATGCTGCTGGAGTGGCAACCCATCGTGCCGCATGCGCGGCTGGCGCAGTTCGAGGCGCAGGCGCGCGCCCTGGGCCTGGCCGACTACCGCGTGCTCGAGCCCGGCCCGTCGCCCGACAGCTGGATGCCGGCGCGCGAACGCCCCGAGCATGTGCCGGTGCTGTTCGGCTGGCCCGAGAACGCCTCGCCCCTGGGTCTGGACCTGGCCTTCGATGCCCTGCGCATGGCCTCCAAGCTGGAGGCGCGCGCCACCGGCCGGCCGGTGGCCTCGGTCACCTTCACGGTGATCCATCGCCGGCCCGACGCCGAGCCGGTGACGGGCTTCGCCATCACCGCGCCGGTCTACGCCCGCAGCGAGGCGGGCGAGCGCCCTGCCGTGATCGGCTACTTGGCCGGCGTGATCGAGCTGCCCAGCCTGTTCCGGCGTGCCGCCCTGCTGGCCGAGCGCCTGCAGCTGGACCTGCTGGTGCATGCGGTGGACCCGCCCAGCAAGGAGCCCATCTATGTGCACGGCAGCGCCGATGCCGGCCCGCTCGCCGAAGCGCACAAGGTGGAGGTGGCCGGGCGTGTCTGGAACGTGCGCCTGCAGCCGCAGCCGGGCTTCATCGCCGGCGCACCGCCGCAAGTCGCGAGCTGGGTGCTGGCGGCCGGCCTCGCCGCCACCCTGCTGCTGAGCGCCAGCCTCTGGTGGGCGCAGCGGCGCAGCCGCGAGCTGGCGCAGGCGCAGAGCCGCCTGGTCAACGAGAGCGAACGCCTGCAAAACATCATCGCCGCCACCGGCGTGGGCACCTGGGACTATGCCTTCGAGACCAGGAAGGCCACGGTGAGCGAGCGCTGGCTGGCGATTGCCGGCCACGACGGCGCCGATTGGCAGCCCGGGCCGGACTACCACTGGAAGCAGGACTGCCACCCGGACGATGTGGCCGCCGTCGAGGCGGTGCTGCGCGCGCATCTGCAGGGTCAGACCGACCATTACGAGGTCGAGTACCGGCACCGCCATCGCACCGAGGGCTGGACCTGGGTGGCCACGCGCGGCAAGGTGGTGCGGCGCGACCGCGCCGGCAAGCCGCTGCAGATCGTCGGCATGATGGTGGAGATCAATGCGCGCAAGCAGGCCGAGGCGCGCATCCTGGAGCTCAACAACACGCTGGAGCAGCGCGTGCGCGAGCGCAGCGCCCGGCTCGAGGCCACGATGGAAAAGCTCTGCGAGGTGCAGGAGGAACTGTCGCGCACCGAGGCGCGCGCCACCCTCAGCACCATGGTGGCGAGCGTCTCGCACGAGCTCAGCACGCCGATGAGCAACGGCCTGATCGCCAGCAGCGCGCTGTCGGCCCAGGCGACGGATTTCGAGCGCCGCATCGCCGCCGGCGGGCTGCGCCGCAGCGAGCTGCAGCGCTTCGTCGAACAGATGCGCGGCGGCAGCCAGCTGGCGCAGCGCAATCTGGAGCGCGCGGTGGAGCTGCTGCGCAACTTCCGCCAGGTGGCGGCCGACCAGGCCAGCGAGCAGCGCCGGCGCTTCGAGCTGCACGAGGTGATCCAGGAGATCGTCGGCACCCTGGCGCCGACGCTGAAACGGCGCCCCCAGCGCCTGCTGCTCGACATCCCGGCGGGCATCGCGATGGACAGCTATCCGGGGCCGCTGGGCCAGGTGGCGATCAACCTCATCAACAACGCCTACCTGCATGCCTTCGAGGAGGGCCAGGCCGGCGAGCTGCGCATCCAGGCCCGTCAGGAGGGCGACCAGGTGCGCATCGAATTCCGCGACAACGGCCGCGGCATGAGCCCCGAGGCGCTGGACAAGCTCTTCCTGCCCTTCTTCAGCACCAAGATCGGCAAGGGCGGCACCGGCCTGGGCATGGCGATCGTGCAGACCCTCAGCAGCAAGACCCTGGGCGGCTCGGTGAGCGTGGCCTCCGAGCCGGGCCAGGGCACTTGCGTGACGGTGCTGCTGCCCTTGTGCGCGCCCACGCCGGGCAGCGCCTGAGGCCTGGCGCGGGTTGGCTCACAGCCCGGCCATGGCCAGGTACTTGGTCACCACATAGTCCTCGATGCCCTGGCGCGCGCCCTCGCGGCCCAGCCCGCTTTGCTTGACGCCGCCAAACGGCGCCACCTCGTTGGAGATCAGGCCGGTGTTGATGCCCACCATGCCGTACTCGAGCGCCTCGGCGACGCGCCAGATGCGGCCGATGTCGCGGCTGTAGAAGTAGCTGGCCAGGCCGTACTCGGTGGCATTGGCCTGGGCGATCACTTCGGCGTCGCTGCCGAAACGGAACAGCGGCGCCAGCGGGCCGAAGGTCTCCTCGCGCGCCACCGCCATCGCGGGCGTCACGTCGGCCAGCACGGTGGGCTGGAAGAAGTTGCCGCCCAGCGCATGGCGCGCGCCCCCCACCAGCACGCGCGCCCCCAGGCCGACCGCATCGGCGATATGCGCCTCCACCTTGGCCAGCGCGGCGGCATTGATCAGCGGCCCCTGCTGCACGCCGGCCTCGAGGCCGTTGCCCACCACCAGGCGGCTCACCGCGGCGGCCAGCTTGTCGGCAAAGGCGGCGTAGACGCGCTCGTGCACATAGATGCGGTTGGCGCAGACGCAGGTCTGGCCGGCGTTGCGGAACTTGGAGAGCATGGCGCCCTCCACCGCGGCGTCCAGGTCGGCGTCCTCGAAGACGATGAAGGGCGCGTTGCCGCCCAGCTCCAGCGAGAGCTTCTTGATGGTGGGGGCCGATTGCGCATAGAGCAGCCGGCCCACCGCGGTGGAGCCGGTGAAGCTGAGCTTGCGCACCGTGGGGTTGCGGGTCAGCTCGCCGCCGATCGCCTTGGGGTCGCCGGTCAGCACCTGCAGCAGGCCCGCCGGCAGGCCGGCCTGCTCGGCCAGCGCGGCCAGGGCCAGCGCCGAGAAGGGCGTGGCCTCGGCGGGCTTGACGATGATGGGGTTGCCCGCCGCCAGCGCCGGCGCCACCTTGCGCGTGATCATGGCGAGCGGGAAGTTCCAGGGCGTGATGGCGGCGCACACGCCGATCGGCTCGCGCAGCACCAGCAGGCGCCGGTCGGCCAGCGGGCTGGGGATGGTCTCGCCGTAGAGGCGCTTGCCCTCCTCGGCAAACCATTCGATGAAGGCCGCGGCATAGGCCACCTCGCCGCGCGCCTCGGCCAGGGGCTTGCCCTGCTCCCGGGTCATCAGCTCAGCGAGCGCCTCGGTATGCGCCAGCACCAGCTCGTGCCAGCGGCGCAGCAGGGCGGCGCGCTCCTTGGCCGGGCGGCGGCGCCAGGGGCCCCAGGCGCGCTCGGCGGCGGCGATCGCGCGCGCGGTTTCGGCCGCGCCCATCAGCGGCACCTGGCCCAGCAGCTCGCCGCTGGCGGGGTTCTCGACATCGAGGGTGCGGCCGTCGTCGGCGGCCACCCAGCGGCCATCCAGCAGGGCACGATCGCGCTGCAGCGTCAGGGGTGCGTTCATGGTTGTTCAGGCCTTCAGCAAGGCGTCGGTCAGCAGGGCGAGCGCCTCGTCGAAGACGGCGTCGGGGGTGGTGAGCGGGTGCAGGAAGCGGATCACATTGCCGTAGCTGCCGCAGCTCAGCAGCATCAGGCCGCGCTGCAGGGCCAGGGCCTGCACGCGCTTGGTGAACTCGGCGTCGGGGGCGCCGCTGGCGGGGTCGCAGAACTCGGCCGCCAGCATGCTGCCGATGCCGCGCACCTCGGCCAGCTGCGGCACCCGGCCGCGCAGGCCCTCCAGGCAGGCGCGCAGGCGCGCGCCCAACGCCTCGGCGCGCTCGCACAGGCCCTCGTCGGCGATCACGTCCAGCACCGCATGCGCGGCCGCCACCGCCAGCGGGTTGCCGGCATAGGTGCCACCCAGGCCGCCCGGGGCTGCCGCATCCATCAGCTCGGCGCGCCCGCACACGCCCGACAGCGGCAGGCCGCCGGCCAGGCTCTTGGCAAAGGTGATGAGGTCGACGGGCACGCCATGGTGCTGCGAGGCAAAGAGCTTGCCGGTGCGGGCGAAGCCGGTCTGGATCTCGTCGGCGATCAGCAGGATGCCGTGCGCGTCGGCGATGCGGCGCAGGCCGGCGACGAAGGCCTCGGGCGCCGGGTTGAAGCCGCCCTCGCCCTGCACCGGCTCGTAGATGAAGGCCGCCACGCGCTGCGGGTCGATGTCGGCCTTGAACAGGCGCTGCACGCCGGCCAGCGCCTCGTCCACGCTCACGCCATGCAGGGCGCTGGGGAAGGGCGCATGGTAGGTCTCGGCCGGGAAGGGGCCGAAGCCCGCCTTGTAGGGCTGCACCTTGCCGGTCAGCGCCATGCCCATCATGGTGCGGCCGTGGAAGGCGCCGTCGAAGGCGATCACGCCGCTGCGGCCGGTGGCGGCGCGCGCGATCTTGATGGCGTTCTCCACCGCTTCGGCGCCGGTGGTGAAGAAGGCGGTCTTCTTGGCCCAGTCGCCCGGCATGGCGGCGTTGATGCGCTCGGCCAGGGTCACATAGCCGGCATAGGGCACGACCTGGTAGGCGGTGTGGTGGAAGGCCTGCAGCTGCGCCGCAATGGCGGCCTGCACACGCGGATGGCGGTGGCCGGTGTTGAGCACCGCGATACCGCTGGCGAAATCGATGAAGCGGCGCCCCTCCACATCCCACAGCTCGGCATTCAGCGCGCGCTCGGCATAGAAGTTCTGCAGCACGGCCACGCCACGCGGCGTGGCGGCCAGGCGGCGCGCCTGCCAGTCACTGTTCAGGCTCTTGGCATCTTGGTCGGGATGGGACATGGGGGCTCCTGTGACGATGCCGCAATGTGCGCCATAGTGGTTCAATCGATAAGTACCAGTTTGTGATTTCTAATAGAGCCACTTTCCGAGGCCCTGGGCATATGAAGGACACCAATCTGGCCGACTGGCTGCTGCAGCATCTGCATGGCGAGGGCGCCATGAACCGCCAGCTGCACGACCTGCTGCTGCGGGCGGTGCTGCAGGGCCAGCTGGCCGCGGGCAGCAAGCTGCCCTCCACGCGCTGGCTGGCCCAGCAGCTGGGCGTGGCGCGCAACACCGTCATCGACGCCTACGACAACCTGCTGGCCCAGGGCTGCCTGCTCACCCGCGCCGGCAGCGGCACCTATGTGGCCGAGGTGGAGCGCGAGCCGCCGCTGGGCCTGGGCCGCGCCGGCGCGCACAAGGCCGTGGCGCCGGCCGCGCCCACGCTCTCCAGGCGCGGCAGCGCCCTGCTGGCCCAGGCCGGGGTGTCGGCGCGCCAATGGGGTGCCTTCATGCCCGGCGTGCCCGACGTCACCGAATTCCCGGTGCGCACCTGGCTGCGCCTGCACAACCGGCGCTGGCACGAGGCCAAGCCCGAACGCCTCAGTTACGCGCCCGGCGGCGGCCTGCCCGAGCTGCGCGAGGCCCTGGCCGAGCACCTGCGCGTGGCGCGCTCGGTGCAATGCACGGCCGAACAGATCATCATCACCAGCGGCAGCCACCAGGCGGTGGACCTGGTGGCGCGCCTGCTCACCGACCCGGGCGACACGGTCTGGCTGGAAGAGCCCTGCTACTGGGGCCTGCGCAGCACGCTGCAATCGCTGAGCCTGCGGGCGCTGGCACAGCCCGTGGACGCCGAGGGCCTGAGCTGGCCGGGCCGGTTCAAGGGTGCGGCACCGCGCCTGGTGCTGGCCACGCCCTCGCACCAATACCCGCTGGGCATGGTGATGAGCCTGGCGCGCCGCCAGCAGCTGCTGGAGCATTGCCGCCAGCATGGCAGCTGGATCGTGGAGGACGATTACGACAGCGAATTCCGCTTCGGCACGCGCCCCATCGCCAGCCTGCAGGGTCTGGACGGCGGCGACCGCGTGCTCTACGTGGGCAGCTTCAGCAAGACCCTGTTCCCGGGCCTGCGCCTGGGCTATCTGGTGGTGCCCAAGGCCCTGGCCGCGCCCTTTGCCAAGGCCTCGGCCGAGCTCTACCGCGAGGGCCAGCTGCAGCAGCAGGCCACGCTGGCCGACTTCATCCGCGACGGCCATCTGGGCAACCATGTGCGGCGCATGCGCACGCTCTACGGCAAGCGGCGCGAATGCCTGCTGGCGGCGGTGCAGTCCAATTTTGGCGACGCCCTGCCGGTGCTGGGCGACAACGCCGGCCTGCACCTGGTGCTGCAACTGCCCGAGGGCACGGACGACCGCGCCATCGAGGCCAGCGCCGCGAAGGCCGGCATCGCGGTGCGCGCGCTCAGCAGCTACTACAGCAACCCGGCCAGCGCACGCCGCGGCCTCTTGCTGGGCTACGCCTGCGTGCCCGAGGCCCGCATCGCGCCGGCATTCCGCACGCTGGCGGAGGTGCTGCGGCGCCCGCCCACCCCGCTAGCCCCATAGCGCCGCGTCGGGCGCATGCAGGCGTGAGGCCGCATAGGCGATCGCCGGCTGCCGGTCGGCGGCCAGCAGCAGCGGGCCGTCCAGGTCCACGAAGCGGCAATGCTGGGCCACGATGAAGGCCGGCGCCATCGCCAGCGAGCTGCCGCCCATATTGCCCACCATCAGGCCGAAGCCCAGCTGCCGCGCCGCCTTGGCCAGCGCCAGCGCCTCACTCAGGCCGCCACTCTTGTCGAGCTTGATGTTGATGTACTGGTAGAGGCCTTGCAGCGCACGCAGCGAGCCGCGGTCGGTGCAGCTCTCGTCGGCCGCCAGCGGGATCGGTGAGCTCAGCCCCACCAGTTGCGCATCCGTGCCGCGCGGCACCGGTTGTTCGATCAGCTCCACGCCATAGCTGCGCAGCCCCGGCAGCAGCTTCTCCAGCAGGCTGCGGTCCCAGGCCTGGTTGGCATCGATCACCAGGCGCGCGGTGGGGTGCTCTTCCTTGCACAGGCGCAGCATCTCCAGATGCCGCTCGGCGTCGGCCTTGACCTTCAGCAGCGGCATATGGCGGGCGGCGCGCGCCATGCGGCGCACCTGGGCCTCGCTGCCCAGGCCGATGGTGTAGGCAGTCGACACCGGCTCCACCAGGCTCTGCCCGGCCAGCTCCCAGGCGCGCGCGCCGGACTGCTTGGCGCGCAGATCCCAGAGCGCGCAGTCGATCGCATTGCGCGCGCCGCCGGCGGGCAGCCACTGCGTCAGCTCGGAGGGGCCGAGATCGGCATGCAGGCGCGCGCGCAAGGCTTCCAGCTGCGCGGCCATGCCGCTTGCGGTTTCGCCGTCATAGGACACCCCAGCCGCCTCGCCGCGGCCGCAGCGGCCCTGGGCATCGCGCAGGGCCGCGACGAGCACCGGGATCTCGGTGATCACACCTCGGGCGATCTCGAAGGGCTCGGCCAGCGCCAGGCATTCGATCGTGAGTTCAAGTTCAAGCGTCATGACGGTCTCTAGCTGATAGGGTGGGCATGGCTCAGGCCGCCAGCGCGTGCGGATTGGCCACGCGCGGCCAGTAGTTGAGATCGCGCGCCTTGAACGGGATGCTGGCGAAGCTGGGCGTGACGGCGCCCGGCGTGGCGGCGTAGAACACCGCCTTGGCGATGGGTGCAAAGTCGGCGTGGAAATGCTGGGTGGACTTGACGATGACGAGCTTCTTGTCGGCCAGGCTCAGGCCCAGGCCGGTGAAGGCATCGGTGCCCATCAGCTGGCCGCGCACCGAGGCCAGCAGCAGATGCACGTCGTTGGCCGCCTCCACCCACACGCTCAGGCCCATCGGGATGCGCCCGCTCACGCCCGGCAGGCCTTGCGAATGCTGCTCCGCGATGCCGCGCACGGTGACCTGCAGATCGACCGGGTCGCCCGAGCTGGGCCCGCATTTGCCACCCACGCGCAGCGCGATCACCGCGCCCACACCGGCATCGCGGCAGATCTGGATCGCGCCCAGATCCCAGAAGGCACCAATGACGGCATGGCCGATGCCGCGCTCGAGCAGGCGCCGCAGCACGAAGCTGCTGTCGCCCGGGGCGCCGCCGCCGGGGTTGTCGGCCACGTCGGCGATCACCACCGGCCCGCCCTGCACCTGCAGCGCCTGGTCCAGTGCCTGGTCGAGCGGCACGGCGTTGTCGCCGGTGAGCGCGCGCAGCTCCCAGAACTCGCGGCCCAGCTGCTCGGCCAGGGCCTGGGCGCGGGCCGGGTCGTGGTCGGTCACCACCCACAGCTTGGCGCCGGACTCGGGCACATCGCCCCATGGGAAGCCATGGCCCAGCGAGATCGAGAGCACGCCGTCGCGCCCTTCCAGCGCCTGCATGCGCTTGACGAAGCCCATCATGGGCTCGCGCGTGGTGTGCCACAGCCCCACCATCTTGCAGTCGAACACGGCGGTGGTGGGCCGCACCTCGCCCCGCGCCGTGCGCGCGAGGATGTCGTAGAGCTCGCGCGCGCGCGCCTCGCCGTCGACATGCGGGTACTCCTTGAAGGCGATGATCACGTCCGCCGAGCAGCGCATCAGCTCGGTGAAATGGCAGTGCAGATCGAGCTCGACACCGAAGGGCACGTCGGGGCCGATGATCTCGCGCACCCTGGCCATCAGGTCGCCCTCGCAATCGTCATAGCCCTGCGCCACCATGGCGCCATGCAGCACCAGCTGCACCGCATCCACCGGCAGCGCGGCGCGCAGATCGGCCAGGATCTGCTCGCGCAGGTCCTCGTAGACGGCGCGCACGGTGGGCCCCAGGGGCTGGGCGAAGGCACACAGGCTCTCGACCATCTGGTGGCCATCGGCCTCCAGCATGTCGCGCATGAAGCGCATGAAGGCGCCGCTGCCGGCGGGCGCCTTGGCGCTGGCGTCGCCGCGGTAGATGCCATATTCCTCGAAGCCACCCCAGCCGGTGGGGGCGGCGGCAAAGGTGTTGGTCTCGGTGGCGAGCTGGGCAACAAAGAATTTCATCGGAGGGCTCCCTTCAGTCGGCCAGGCGCTCGAAGCGCATCTGGCGGGTACGCGTGGTGTTGATGCGGAAGGCCGCGATGCGGCCGTCGGTGCCCGGCTCGGCGCTGAGCACGCCGCACAGGGGCGAGCCGCTGACGCGCCAGCCGAACACCGCCGCCGCGAACGCCTCCAGCTCCAGCGCGTGGCTGCCGAAGGCGCCGAACACCTCGAGCAGCAACTTCTCGCCCTCGAAGCGCACCACCGCCTCGGCGTCCAGATCGGGCGCGCGGTAGCGGCCCAGCAGCGCCGGGGCCACCTCGGCCAGCGCCGGCGGCGTGGCCGGCAGGCGCTCGAAGCGCTCGGCCTGCCCGCCCTCGCTGAGCTCCAGCATCGCCGGCGCCTCGCCGGTGCCGGCCAGCGCGGCCAGCGGCAGGCTCAGCGGCCCCATCGCCATGTCCTCGAAGCCCAGCCGCAGCGCGTCACCGCGCTGCTTCAGCGCCACCGGCGGCATGTTCAGGAAGCACAGGCCCAGGCGCGCGTCGGCCGCCTCGGCGAAGCCGAACACCAGGCCCGAAGCGCTGGCGTGATAGCACGTGCCCAGCATGGGCTTGAAGCTCTCGCTGGCGGGCTTGGCATCGAGCGGCCCCAGCAGCGCGGGGTCCAGCAGGGCATCGATGATCTGGTGCGCCAGCTCGACCGGGTTGGCCGGGGCGCCATTCGTCATGATGATGATGTCCAGCGCCTGGCTCGGCACGGTGATCATCTGGCAGCTGCCGCCGATCACGCCACCGGCATGGTGGATGACGTCGATGCCACGGTAGGCGTGCACCATCAGGCCCAGCGCATAGGGATTCACCAGGCCGTTGTTGAGCCGGGCGGGCGTCACCATCTGCTGCCAGCTGGCCGCGCTGCCCACCGTCTTGGCCGGGGCGCGCATATGCGCCAGCCAGGCCAGCATGTCGTCGATGGTGGAGACCATCGCGCCCTCGCCGCGCACCTCCTCGGTGGGGAAGATGCCGCGCCGCCAACCGCCGCCCTGCTCGGGCGGCAGCGGCACATGCAGGGTGGCCATGCCGCGATGGATCTCAAAGTCGCTCGGCACCGAGGTGGTGTCCTGCATCGCCAGCGGCGTGAAGATGCGCTCCTGCAGGAACTGCTCGAAGGGCATGCCGCTGATGCGCTCGATCACCAGCGAGAGCAGGTGGTAGCCACCGTTGCAGTACATCATCTTCTCGCCCGGCGCGAAGTTGACCGCGGTCTGGCGCACCTGCGTGGCCAGCGCCACGCCCTTGGGCTTGATCGCCATGCCCTCGGACAGAAAGCCCACATCGAGGTAGCAGCGGTAGCCGCCGGTGTGGCTCATCAGCTGGCGCAGGGTCGGCTCGCCCGCCAGCACCGGCAGCTCGGGGATGTAGCGGCGCACACCCGCGTCGACATCGAGCTTGCCATCCTCGGCCAGCAGGAGCACGGCCAGGCAGGTGAAATGCTTGCTGGTGGATCCGATGCGCATGCGCGTCCAGGCCGTGTTGGCCACGCCCAGCTCGACGCTGGCCAGGCCGAAGCCACGCCGGTAGAGCGTGCGGCCATGCCGGGCCACGCCGACGATCAGGCCCGGTGCATCGCTGCGGTTGAAGGGCTCGAACAGGCCGTCGAGGGCCGCGACACCGGTCTTCGCGTTGGTGTTCGCTGCGGCTTTGGATTCGCTCATGGGATATCTCCAGATTGGGTGGTGGTGGTTCAGATCGGGTCCGGCCGGACCAGATCGGGATGGATGGTTTGGACGGTGTGGACGAAGGCCTGCTCGGCGCCCTTCATCAGCAGCGCGGCGAGCGCGAAGGCAAGCGCGCCGACGCCGGCCACCGCCATCAGCAGGCCTTGCGGACTGGCGCTCAGCAGGTCGGACAGGGCGCCCACCAGCACCGGGCTCAGTGCACTCAGCAGCACCGTCACCACGCTGCCGATGGCGATCAGGCGCGAGCGCAGCGCCGCCGGGGTCATGTCCTGCAGCAGGGTCGGCATGAGCACGCTGCCGGCGATCAGCGCCGTCACCTGCACGCCGAACAGCAGATAGAGCATGCTGACGCTCTGCGCCAGCGGCATGAGGGCGGCCGCCAGCGTCGCGACGGCCGAGCCGACCGCGATGACGCGCAGCGGCAGCGCCAGGCCCAGGCGCCGGCCCAGCAGCCGCACGCCCAGCGCACCCAGCGTGGCGCCGGCCGCGGTGCCGAGCAGATAGGCCAGGCCCATGCCCTGGCCCACCGCGCCGGCGGGGGCGCCGAAGCTACGCGTGGCAATGATGGGCAGCCAGTTGCCGCTGGCCGCCAGGCCCAGGCCGGCCAGACCCGAGCCACCGAACACGCCCGCCATGCAGCGCAGATGGGCGCGCGCATAGTCGCGCAGCGCCGCCGGGCGCGCGTTGGCGGCGGCGGCCGTGTGGCTGTCAACGCGTTGCGGATGCAGGCGTATCAGCAGCACCGCCAGCGCCACCAGCGGCCCCGGCAGCGCCACCACCAGAAAGGCCAGGCGCCAGGACTCCAGCCCCTGCAGGGCGGTGGGCAGCAGCGGGCGCAGCGCGTCGAGGCTCTGCACCATGGCCCCGCTCAGCGCGATGCCCAGGCCCGCACCGAAGATCGCCGCCAGCGCGTAAATGCCGTTCGCCAGCACGCGACGGCGCGGCGACACGATCTCGGGGATCAGGCCGAAGACGATGGGCGAGAGGCCGGCCTCGCCGATACCCAGGCCGGCCGCGGCCAGGAACAGCGCGGGAAAGTCGGTGGCCATGCCGCAGGCCGCCGTGGCCGCGGCCCATACCAGCACGCAGGCGGCCAGCACGCTGCGCCGGCCATAGCGGTCGGCCAGCCAGCCCACCGGCACCGCCGCCACGCCCGCGAACAAGGTGATGCCGGCGCCCTGCAGCAGGCCCAGCTTGGTGTCGGTGAGCTGCAGCGACTGCCGCATCGGCTCGGCCAGCAGCACCAGGATCTGGCGATCCAGCGCACCGAACACGGTGGCGATGATCAGCACCAGCAGGCCATAGGCGCCGATCGCAGCGCCGCGCCAGCGGCCAGCGCGCGCGTGCCGGCCGGGCGCCAGCACTGGGCGCTCAATGAATGAGTTATGCATGAGGTCGAACCCGATGAGGAGGAGGCAGCGGCCGGCAGCGCGCCGGCGCGCGGCCTTAGAACGGCAGGGTCAGCGTGGCGCCCAGCGTGCGCGGCCGCGCCAGCGAGACCCAGGCGGGGCCGCCCAGCGCCTGCACCGCGCTGATGGACCCGAGCTGGGCAGGCTTGTCGAACAGGTTGCGCACGAACAGGGCTAGGCTGGCGCGCTTGAAATCGATGCCGGCCTGCAGGTCGGTCATCGCATAGGCGGGCAGGCGGTACAGCGGCATGGCGGCGCTGCCTTCGAAGCCGGCATTGCGCTGGCCCACGTAGCGCTGCGTCAGCCCCACATAGCTGGGATAGCCGGCCAGGGCAAAGGCGTAGCCGGCGCTGAGCGTGGCCGCAAAGCGGGCGCTGCTGGGCAGGCGTGCGCCGGCCGCGGCGCCGAGGCCCGGTGCATCCTCGCTGAGCTTGGCATCGATGAGGGCGACGTTGCCGGCCAGGGTCCAGTGCGCATCGGGCCGCCAGCTGGCGGCCAGCTCGGCACCGCGCACATGGGCGGCACCGGCATTCACGATCACCGACACGCCGTTGACGGGCATGAACTGCTGCAAGTCCTTCCAGCGGATGTCGAACAAGGCCGCCTCGAGCGACATGCGCTTGTCCAGCAGATCGGCCTTGTAGCCGGCCTCGACGCTGGTGAGCGTGTCGGGCTGGAAGGTGGGCGGCGCCAGCGGTTCGCCGGTGGTGGAGCTGCGCAGCACCGCGTTCGGGCCACCGGGGCGGTAACCGGTGGCGGCGCGCGCATAGAGGTCGCTGCGCGCATCCAGCGCATAGCGGGCCGTCAGCAGCCAGGTGCGGCTGGTGTCGCTGGAGTTGGCGTCGATGGACTGGGCACCGCCCAGCAGCAGCCCGTCGGAGTGCTGCACATAGTGCTGCTTGTTGCGCGCCACGCGCAGCCCGCCGGTGAGCGCCAGGCCATGCTCGAACTTCCAGGTCAGGTCGCCGTAGAGCGCGAGCTCGCGGTACTCGGCCGGCAGCGCGGCCGTCGCCAGCAGCGGGCCGGGCGTGCCATCGGGCAGGCTGCTGGTGACGGCCTGCTGGTTGTCACTGCGCTCGTGGTCAATGTAGAGGCCGGCCAGCCATTCGAGCTGCTTGTCGGCCTTGGAGGTCAGGCGCAGTTCCTGCGTGCTCTTGTCCAGCGCCAGCGCATTGCTCACCGGCGTGCTGCCCAGGCTCAGACCCAGACTCTGCAGCAGCGGCAGATAGCCGGCGCTGAGGTCGAGATTCAGCTCGGAGCGGATTCTCTGCTTCGAGCCGATGGCGTTGAAGCGCGCCCAGCCGAAGTCGTATTCGAGATCGGCCGCGAGCAGGTCGATCTTGACCTGGTAGGGCTCGGCGGCGCGCAGGCGGCGCAGGCGTTCGCCCTCGACGGGGCGGCCGCTGACCTCATAGTCGACAAAATCGGTGCCGTCACGGCGGATCTGCTGGGTCGTGCCGGTCAGGCGCAGTTTCAGGCGGTTGCCGGGCGCCACCAGCAGCGAGACGCGCGCGCCATGGGTGTTGCCGCCATCGCTGTTGGCGCGGCCGGCCGGCCCCACGGTGTCGGTGCTGCCGCCCACCCGGTCGTCAAAGGCGGAGATGCGCAGGCCCGCCACATCCTCCTTCAGCGGCACATTGACGACCGCACCAAGCGCATGGCTGGCAGCACCACCGCGGGTCGTCGATGCGCCCAGGCTGAGCTTGCCGGAAAGCTCGTAGGTGTCGGGCTCGTTGGTCACGTACTTGAGCAGGCCGCCCATCGCACCGGCGCCGTACAGCGTGCCCTGCGGGCCGCGCAGGACCTCGATGTGGTGCAGGTCCAGCGAGCTCATGTCCAGCGCCATTTGCCCGCCATTCGCGTAGGGGCCGCTGGTACCGAAGGCGACATCGTCGACATAGATGCCCACGGTGGCGATGGTCTGCGCGCCGGTGCTGACGCCACGGATGCTCACCGCGCCCACGCCCGCCCCGCCGGTGCTCTTGACGTCGATGCCGGCCTCGTTGGCGAGATAGTCGCTCAGGCTCTTGGCACCGTTGCGATCGAGCTGTTCGCCGCCGATCACATTCACCTGCATCGGCACCTCGCGCACCGGCTCGCGGCGCCGGCTCGCGCTGACCACCACGGTGCCCAGTGTGCTCACCTCGTCCTGCACGCGCTTCTCGGGATTGGGCGGAGGCTCGACAAAGATCACCACCGCGCCCGAGACATCGCGCCGCACCGACAGCGGCGTGCCCTCGAGCAGCTGCTGCAGCGCGTCCTCGGCCGAGGCGCTGCGCTTGAGGCCCTTGCTGCTGCGGCCCCGCACATCCTCGATCTTGTAGATCAGTTGCGTGCCCGATTGCGCCGCATAGGCATCGAGGGCCGCCTTCAGCTCGCCGGCGGCGATATCGAATTGGCGCGGCTGCGCCTGCACGGCGGCGCCGAGCAGCAGCGCGCAGCTCAGGGCCAGGCGGGCCATGAGATTCAAGCGAGTCATCGGATTCATATGCGTCCTCGTCAGTATGGCGTGAGTGCCCTCTGCTCAACCAAGACGAAGCCGGCCGCACAATCCGCTAGGCGGCGCGGGTATACACCGAGACGAAATAATTCTTTTGCCGAGGCATACCGGATTGGCGCGGCTGCTTCGTCTTGATAGTGAAGGCAGCAAGGAGTTCCGTTGACACAAGATGAGCTGAGCGCCTGGTTCGTCGACCAGGTGCTGCCGCTGGAGGGCGTGCTCGAACGCTATCTGCGCCGCAACTGGCGCGATGCCGACGAGATCGCCGACCTGCGCCAGGAGGTGTATGCGCGCGTCTTCGACGGCTGCGCCCAGGGCCAGCCCGACTCGGCGCAGGCCTTTGTGCTCTCGACCGCACGCAACCTGCTGATCGACCGCGCACGCCGCGCCCAGATCGTCGACATCGAAACCTTTGCCGACATGGACGCGCTCGCACCCACCATCGACGAAATCAGCCCCGAGCGTCATCTGGCGGCGCGCAGCGAGCTGCGCCTGCTGCAGCGCGCATTGGAACTGCTGCCGGCGCGCTGCCGCGAGGTGGTGGAGCTGCGCAAGGTCGAGGGCCTGTCGCAACGCGAGGTGGCGGCGCGCATGGGGATCAGCGAAGACACGGTAGAAAAGCAGGTGTCCAAGGGCGTGCGCGCCCTGGCCCTGGCCTTGCAGGCCACCGGCCTGGGCGGCGCCGCCTGGGCCGCGGCGCAGGCCTTGCAGCGCAGGGGACGGACCACACAATGAGCAGCGAACTGACATCGATCGAAGCGCGCGCGGCCGGCTGGATTGCCGAGCGCGACCGCGCCGGCAGCGCCTGGCCGGCCGAGCGCCAGGCCGCGCTGGAGGCCTGGCTCAACGCCGCCACCGCACACCGCGTGGCCTGGCTGCGCCTGGACCAGGCCTGGCGGCGCGCCGACCGGCTGCGCGCGCTGCAAGCCGCGCCGAGCCCGGTCAGCAGCAGGCCCAGCCCAAGGCCCTGGTGGCAGCAGCAGCGGCGCGCCATCGGCGGGGCGCTCGCCGGGCTGGGCCTGCTCGCCCTCGTGCTGGCGGTGCAGGTCGTGGCGCCGCTGCGCGGCAACGACGCGCAGAGCTACGCCACCGCACGCGGCCAGCGCGAGGCCGTTGCGCTGGCCGACGGTTCGCGCCTGACGCTCAATACCGCCACCAAGCTGCGCACCGCCGTGACCGCCAAGCAGCGCGAAGTCTGGCTGGAGCAGGGCGAGGCCTTCTTCGATATTGCCCACGATGCCAGCCGCCCCTTCGTGGTCCATGCCGGCCGCCAGACCGTCACCGTGCTGGGCACCAAGTTCTCGCTGCTGCGCGAGGGCGAACGCCTGCGCGTGGCGGTGCTGGAGGGACGCGTGCAGGTGCAGGCCGAACAGAGCCGCCCCGCCGTGCTGGTGCGCGACGACACCGCGGTGGCCGAGGCCAGCAATGTGCTGGTCAGCCGGCAGACCAGCCAGCAGGTGAACGCCGCGCTGAGCTGGCTGCAGGGCAAGCTGGTGTTCGACCAGGTCAGCCTGGCCGAGGCGGCCAGCCAGTTCAACCGTTACAACCGCAAGCAGCTCGTCATCACCGATGCGGCCGCCGCCAGGATAGGCATCGGCGGGGTGTTTGACGCCAACAATGCCGAAGCCTTCGCGCGCCTGCTGCACGCGGGCTTTGGGCTGCAGGTGCAGGTGAGTGAGGAGGAAATCCGTGTCAGCAGCGCTTCGGCTTCCTGAAACTTCGCCGGCTGGGGGGCGGGAGGTGCTGGTGCTGGGCGCCGGCATGGTGGGCACCTGCACCGCGCTGGAGCTGGCCCTGCGCGGGCAGCGCGTCACCCTGGTGGACCGGCGTGCGCCGGGCCGCGAAACCTCCTATGGCAACGCCGGCGTGATCCAGCGCGAGGCGGTCGAGCCCTACGCCTTTCCGCGCGACTGGCCCACGCTGATCAGCGCGGCCCTGGGGCGCCGGCTCGATGTGCGCTACCAGCTCGGCGGCCTGTGGGCCGCCGCACCCCAGCTGTTGCGCTACTGGTGGCATTCGGCGCCGCGCCGGCATCGCGCCACCGGCCGCCAATACGCCAGCCTGATCGCGCACGCGACCAGCGAGCATCAGCGCTACCTGGCGCTCGCCGGTGCCGAGGGCCTGGTGCAGCGCCAGGGCTTGCGCCTGGTGTATCGGCAGCCGGAACGGCTGGAGCAAGCCCTGCACCAGGCCGAACGCTTGGCGGCCGAGTACGGCATTGCCTTTGCCACGCTGGATGGCGCGGCGCTGGCCCGCGCCGAGCCCGCCTTTCAGATACCGCTGGCGGGCGCCCTGCACTGGCTGGAGTCCTGGAGCGTGAGCGACCCCGGCGCGCTGGTCGAGCGCTATGCACGCTTGTTCCAGCAGCTCGGCGGGCGCCTGCTGCATGGTGATGCCGGCAGTCTGCGCCAGCAGGGCGCCAGCTGGCAGCTCACGACCCAGGAAGGCCGGGTGGACGCGCCCCAGGTCGTCGTGGCGCTTGGCCCCTGGGCCGACGCCTGCATACGTCGCCTGGGCTATCGCCTGCCGCTGTTCGTCAAGCGTGGCTACCACCGGCATTACACGGGCGGCGCCAGCCTGGCCATGCCCACCCTGGACGCCGAGCGCGGCTATGTGCTGGCCCCGCAAGGTGCTAGCCTGCGCCTCACCACCGGTGCCGAGATCGCGCGCATCGATGCGGCACCCTCGCCCTCACAGGTGCAGGGCGCTGAAGCCGAGGCGCGGCAATTGCTGGATCTCGGCCAGGCGGTGGAGCAGGCGCCCTGGCTGGGCAACCGCCCCTGCTGCGCCGACATGAAGCCCGTCATCGGCCCGGCCACGCGCCACCCCGGCCTGTGGTTCAACTTCGGCCACGGCCACCAGGGCTTCACCCTGGGGCCCGCCAGCGCCAGGCTGCTGGCCGATCTGATGCAGGGCGATACGCCTTTTGTGGACGCGCAGGGCTTCTTGCCGGCGCGGTTTGGGGCCTGAGGTCTACTTCCCAATACAAAAGCGGCTGAAGATCTCGCCCAGCAGATCGTCGGCCGTGAAGGCGCCGGTGATCTCGCCCAGCGCGTCGTGCGAGAGGCGCAGCTCCTCGGCCAGCAGATCCAGCGCCGGCGGCTGCTGGGTGGCCACCTCCTTCGCCAGCTGCAGATGCTCGCGCGTGCGCTTGAGCGCCTGGACATGGCGTTCGCGCGCGATGAACAGGCCCTCGGGCGTGGCATGCCAGCCCACCTGCTGCAGCAGGCGCTGACGCAGCTCGGCCAGGCCGGCGCCGGTCTTGGCGGAGAGGGTCAATGCATCGGGGGCCAGGTCTTGCCCGTGCAGGACGTCGGCCTTGTTGAAGACCTGCAGGATGCGGCTCGGGTCCACGCCCGTCAGGCGCTCGGTGATGAGCTTGTCCTCGGCCTCGTAGTCGGGCTGGCCGATGCGGCTGAGGTCGTGCAGGAAGAGCACGACGTCGGCGTCGGCGATCGCATCCCAGCTGCGCGCCACGCCGATGCGCTCGACCTCGTCTTCGGTTTCGCGCAGGCCGGCGGTGTCGCTGACGTGCAGGGGCACGCCTTCGATCTGGATGGTCTGGCTGACCTTGTCGCGCGTGGTGCCCGGGATCGGGGTGACGATGGCCAGTTCGGCGCCGGCCAGGGCGTTCAGCAGCGAGCTCTTGCCCACATTGGGCTGGCCGGCCAGCACCACCTTGATGCCCTCGCGCAGCAGCGCGCCCTGCTGGGTACGGTCCAGCACCGCGGCCAGGCGCGCGTGCAGGCGCTCCAGCTGGCCCAGGGCATCGGCCTGCTGCAGGAAATCGATCTCTTCCTCGGGGAAGTCCAGCGTCGCTTCCACCAGCATGCGCAGCTTGATCAGCGCGTCGCGCAGTTCGCCCACTTCGCTGGAGAGGGCGCCGGCCAGCGCGCGGCTGGCGCTGCGCGCGGCGGCCTCGGTGCTGGCGTCGATCAGATCGCTCACCGCCTCGGCCTGGGCCAGGTCGAGCTTGCCGTTCAGAAAGGCGCGCTGGGTGAATTCGCCGGGCTCGGCCAGGCGCAGGCGCATCTCGGCGCCCACCTCCAGGCAGCGCGCCAGCAGCAGCTGCAGCACCACCGGCCCGCCATGGGCCTGCAGCTCCAGCACATGCTCGCCGGTATAGGAATGCGGGGCTGGGAACAGCAGGGCCAGGCCCTGGTCGATGGCGTCGCCGTTGGCGGCCCTGAAGGGCAGGTAGCTGGCTTCGCGGGCTTTCAGCGCGCGGCCGCAGATGGCGTTCACCAGCGGGGTCAGGTCTTGCGCCGACGAGACGCGCACGATGCCGACGGCACCCCGTCCGGGGGCGGTGGCGATGGCGGCGATGGGGTCTTGGTGACGGGACAGCATCGCGTGGATTCTCGCCGATGCTGCCACCGCCAACGGTGTATGGCGCGGGGGAGGCCGGCACAGCGCTCGCGTGAACGCTGGGCTCTCGCCTGGATTCTCAGCCCGGTTGTGGAGATCCCGTCTGAAAGTCTCTGCCCCGCATGAGTTGCATTAAAGGCTTGAGCCGGGTCAAAAAAAAGCCCCCGGATGCGGGGGCTCGTGCCTTCAAACAGGTGGGTGATGCTTAATTCGTCACACCCAGCTGCTTGTTGATGGCCCATTGCTGGGCGATCGACAGGATGTTGTTCACCAGCCAGTACAGCACCAGGCCAGCCGGGAAGGCGAAGAACATGAAGCTGAAGGCCAGCGGCATGATCCACATCATCTTGGCCTGGGTGGGGTCCGGCGGCGTCGGGTTCAGCCAGACCTGGAACAGGCTGGAGAGCGTCATCAGCACCGGCAGGATGAAGAAGGGATCCGGCACGGCCAGGTCGCCGATCCAGCCCAGCCAGGGCGCGCCGCGCATTTCCACGCTGGACAGCAGCACCCAGTAGAGCGCGATGAAGAAGGGCATCTGCAGGAAGATGGGCAGGCAGCTGCCGATCGGATTGACCTTCTCCTCGCGGTAGATGCGCATCATCTCCTGCTGCATCTCCTGCGGCTTGTCCTTCAGGCGCTCGCGCATTTCCGTGATCTTGGGATTCACGGCCTTCATCTTGGCCATGCTGCGGTAGGCGCTGGCGTTCAGCCAGTAGAAGCCGATCTTCAGCAGCACCACCAGGGCGATGATGGACCAGCCCCAGTTGCCCAACACCTTGTGCAACTGGTCCAGCAGCCAGAACAGCGGCTTGGACAGCACGGTGAACCAGCCATAGTCCTTCACCAGCTCCAGGCCGGGGGCCAGGGCGGCGAGCTTCTTCTCTTCCTGCGGGCCGACGAAGAGCTGCTCTTCGGTGCTGGCCTTGGCCTCGGGCGCCAGGGTCGGCAGGGTGAACACCATACCCACCGAGTAGAGGCCGTTGCCGAGCTTGCGGGCATAGAACTCGCGCGCGCCTTCGGCATTGCGCAGCCAGGCACTCGCGAAGTAATGCTGGACCATGCCCACCCAGCCGTCGTTGGCGGTCTTCTCGATCTCGAACTTGTCCTTGTCGAGATCCTTGAACTCGATCTTGTGGAACTTGCTCTTCTCGGTATAGACGGCCGGGCCGGTGAAGGTGGAGTAGAAGCCCGAGCCGCCCGGTGCGGGCTGGCCGTCGCGCTGCAGCTGCACATAGAGCTGCGGCGTCAGCGCTGCGGCGCCGACGTTGACGACCTCATGCTTGACGCCGACGACGTAGTCGCCGCGCTTGAAGGTATAGGTCTTGGCCAGCTTCACGCCGCCCACCTCGGGCGATTCGAAGCGCAGCACCAGCTCGTTGGCGCCATCCTTCAGCGCGCGCTCGCCGGACACCAGGCGCATCAGCGTGTTGTGCGTGGGCAGTTGCTCACCCTTGCTGCCCACCAGGCCCGACTGGGCGCGGTAGCCATGGGCGGCGTCCAGCAGCACGATGGGCGTGCCCTCGACGCTCTGCTTCGGGCGCATGCCCACCAGCTCGGCCAGCGGCTCGTACCAGCGGTGCTCGGGGAAGCTCAGGTACTTGAGCAGCTCCACGCGCGTGACGTCGGCACCCAGCGTGTCCAGCGTCACCTTGACCACATCGGTGCTGATGGTGATCTGCTCGCCCTGCGTGGCGGCGCCGGCCTGGGGGGCGACGGTGCCGGTAGCAGCAGCAGCGGCGGGCAGGGCAGCACCGGCCGGCGCCGGCACGGCGGCCGAACCGGCGGCAGCCACCGGCTTGGGCGCGGCGGGGCTGAACATTGAAGGATGCCCGTTGTACTTTTGCCAGCCGTCCCAGAGCAGGACGAGTGACATGGTGAATACCACCCACAGCACGGTGCGGCGTATATCAGTCATGGGGAAGCTTCAGGATTGGAGGAAGGAGAGGGGCGGGCGGGCTGCACGCAGCCCAGCCGGGTAAACAGACCGGGCGCATTGTCAGGCACCGGATCATGCCCGCCCAGACAGAATGGGTTGCAGCGCAGGATGCGGGCGGCCGCCAGATAGCTGCCGGCACATGCGCCATGCCGAGCCAGGGCCTGCATGGCATAGGCGGAACAGCTGGGCTGGTAGCGGCAGCCGGCCTGTATCCAGTGGCTGAACAACAGCTGATAGCCGCGCACCAGTCCCATCATGAAGCGCTGCGCGAATGTCGGCGTCTTCCGCATGATGTTCGGGCTCAGGGCTGGGCCGGCTCAGGCTTGGCGGGCCGCGGCGCACGCACCAGCTTGGCCACCAGGCCCTGCAATTCGGCGCGCGCAGCGGCGCGCAGCGCGTCGGATGAGGCGCTGGGATACTGCTTGCGGTCGAAGGGCATGCGCAGGCGCACCACCCACAAGCCGGGCGGCAAGAGCTGCGCCGCCTCGCCCTCGGCAAAGGCGACGCGGATCTGGCGTTTCAGCAGGGTGCGCGTGACGGAGCGTCGCGCATGGCGCTTGGGCACCACCATGCCCAGCCAGCGGCCCTGAACAGGGGCCGGCGGGGCCGTGGGGGGCGCGTCATCCACAAGCATGTGGATCATCGGTGCATCGCCTGTTGATAACTGGCTTGCAGCTGTGGATAAGCGCTTGCCAGGCAGGCTCGGCACGGCCGCAAGGTGATGCACAGCGAAATGGCTGCTGCGCGCGCGGCTCGAGGAACCGAGCACGCGCTCAAAGTCGGCCGATCGCAGGATGCGGCCGATCACGATGCGGCTGCTTGAACCTTAGACGGCCAGGCGCTTGCGGCCCTTGGCGCGGCGAGCGTTGATGACAGCGCGGCCGCCGCGGGTCTTCATGCGGACGAGGAAGCCGTGGGTACGGGCGCGGCGGGTCTTGGAGGCTTGGTAAGTGCGTTTCATGATGGGAACCTCAGTGGGCGCGTCGGTTGACGCTATATAGCCGTGGGCAAATCAATCGGATGCGGTTTGCATCCCAGTGGCCCCGCCCGCAACATGCGCGTTGGCATGCTTGCTGATGAGGCACATCCTTGATGTGCGCCGCGCCGGTGCGCCGCTTGTCGCGTGCGCCGCCCACCCAGGCGAGCTCTTGCACGCTTGGGCGATCGGCGCGGTGGACCTACCGCAAGGGGTTTGACTTCTGTTACTCAAAAGTCACGCGCCCATGCAAATACGTCCGGCGTCCGGGAAAGCCCGCGATTACACCAAAGAATGCCCGCCCGGTCAACTTTGCCGCAGCAGGCCCTGGGGATTACCGGGGCTTGACCCCGCGGAAATTTCTGTGGATAACCTCTACTTCGGCGGCCTCGAATACGTACAATCCGGCCGCTCAAGAACAAGTTTTCCACAATGAGCGCAGATGGCCTGACGGCACTGTGGCAGCAAGGCTGTGAACGCCTGGCCGCCGAGTTGCCCGAGCAACAATTCAATACCTGGATCCGCCCCCTGCCCCCGGCCGAGGTGGCCGATTCGGGCGCGCAAGGGCTGGTCGTTTCCCTGCGCGTGCCCAACCGTTTCAAGCTCGACTGGATCCGCAACCAGTACGCGGGCCGCATCGAATCCATCCTCAGCGAGCTGGCCGGCCGCCCCACGCGCCTGGAACTGGCACTGGCGCCGCGCGAGGCGCTGGCCCGTATGGCGCCGCCCGCCAACCAGGCGGTGTCGGTGGGCCAGGTGCTGCACAACGGCCTGCGGCCGGTGCCGGTCAACAGCCCTTCCCATACGGCCAGCGTCGAGCAGGCCAGCGTGGTGGGCATGCAATCGCCGCAAGGGCCCGCCATCATCATCCCGGGCGGCGCCAATGCGCAGGGCCCGGCGCCCAGCAGCACGCGCCACCGCATCAACCCGGCGCTCACCTTCGACACCCTGGTGCCCGGCCGCGCCAACCAGATGGCCCGCACCGCCGCCCTGCATGTGGCCGGCGCCCCCGGCCAGATGTACAACCCGCTGTTCATCTATGGCGGCGTGGGCCTGGGCAAGACCCATTTGATCCATGCCGTGGGCAATGCCCTCTTGAAGGACAAGCCCGACGCCCGCGTGCTCTATCTGCACGCCGAGCAGTTCATCTCCGACGTGGTGAAGAACTACCAGCGCAAGACCTTCGACGAGCTCAAGGCCAAGTACCACTCGCTGGACCTGCTGCTGATCGACGATGTGCAGTTCTTCGCCGGCAAGGACCGCACGCAGGAGGAGTTCTTCAACGCCTTCGAGGCCCTGCTGGCCAAGCGCGCCCACATCATCATGACCTCGGACACCTATCCGAAGGGTCTGGTGGACATTGACGAGCGCCTCACCAGCCGCTTCGACGCCGGCCTGACGGTGGCGATCGAGCCGCCCGAGCTGGAAATGCGCGTGGCCATCCTGATCAAGAAGGCCGAGGCCGAACAGGCGCCGATGCCCGAGGACGTGGCCTTCTTCATCGCCAAGAACGTGCGCGCCAATGTGCGCGAGCTCGAAGGCGCGCTGCGCAAGGTGCTGGCCTACAGCCGCTTCTCGCACAAGGAAATCAACATCCAGCTGGCGCGCGAGGCGCTGAAGGATCTGCTCTCGATCCAGAACCGCCAGATCTCGGTGGAGAACATCCAGAAGACGGTGGCGGACTTCTACAAGATCAAGGTCGCCGACATGTACAGCAAGAAGCGCCCGGCCAGCATCGCGCGGCCGCGCCAGATTGCCATGTACCTGGCCAAGGAGCTGACGCAGAAGAGCCTGCCCGAGATCGGCGAACTCTTCGGCGGCCGCGACCACACCACCGTGCTGCACGCGGTGCGCAAGATCGGTGGCGAGCGCCAGAAGAACACCGAGCTGAACCAGCAGCTGCACGTGCTGGAGCAGACGCTCAAAGGTTGATCCGACCCCTGGTTTACACCCCCGGGTAAGACCTCATTCCTGGGCGACAATGCGCGCTGCTCACGCGCGCGCGTTCACCCCGGCGAGCGGCGGCAACCCCCTCAGAACAAGCGGAGAGAGGTAGAAAACATGATTGTGTTGAAAGCCACCCAGGACAAGGTACTGGGCGCCCTGCAGGCCGTGTCCGGCATCGTGGAACGCCGCCACACCCTGCCCATCCTGGCGAACGTGCTGATACGCAAGCAGGGCTCGCAGGTCGAGCTCACCACCAGCGATCTGGAAATCCAGGTGCGCACCACGGTCGAGTTCGACGGCGACGCCGGCAACTTCTCCACCACGGTGGGTGCGCGCAAGCTGATCGACATCCTGCGCTCGATGCCGGCCGACCAGACGGTGAGCCTCACCGCCAACGGCAGCAAGATGACGCTGCAGGGCGGCAAGAGCCGCTTCACCCTGCAGACCCTGCCGGCCGACGACTTCCCGCTGGTGCAGGAAGCGGCCGACTTCGGCCCCGCCTTCGCCGTGCCGCAGAAGACCCTCAAGCATCTGATCAACCAGGTGCACTTCTCGATGGCGGTGCACGACATCCGCTACTACCTGAACGGCATCCTGTTCGTGGCCGAGGGCAAGAACCTGACCCTGGTGGCCACCGACGGCCACCGCCTGGCGCTGGCCCAGGCCACGCTGGAAACCGACATCCCCAAGCAGGAAGTGATCCTGCCGCGCAAGACCGTGCTGGAACTGATGCGCCTCTTGAAGGACGGCGGCAAGGATGGCTCGGACGACCAGCCGATCGAGATGCGCTTCGCCGGCAACCAGGCCAAGTTCTCGTTCAGCGGCATGGAGTTCGTCACCAAGCTGGTGGAGGGCAAGTTCCCCGACTACAACCGCGTGATCCCCAAGAACCACAAGTTCAACGTCACGCTGGGCCGCCAGACCCTGCTCTCCAGCCTGCAGCGCGCCGCCATCCTGACCAGCGAGAAGTTCAAGGCCGTGCGCCTCTCCTTCGAGCCCGGCCTGCTCTCGATTGCCTCCAGCAATGCCGAGCAGGAAGAGGCCAAGGAAGAGATCGAGATCGACTACAACGGCGACCTCATCGAGACCGGCTTCAACGTCACCTACCTGATGGATGCGCTGCAGAACATGAGCCAGGACATGGTCAGCATCGATCTGAACGACAGCGCCTCCAGCGCGCTGATCACCATCCCCGAGCAGACCGGCTTCAAGTACGTCGTCATGCCGATGAGGATTTGACGCCGGTTCAAACCGATTCATGAACAGCGGGCCCCGGCCCGCTTCAGTGCTTTTAAAGGGCCGCATGCATGGGCCCGCGAGTGAGAGAGAGTCCCCGATGAGTGATGTGCCCAGCAACGAACAAAACCCCGATGGCCTGACCGAGAAGCAGCAGGCTGCCGTCACGGCGGAAGCATCCTCGGGCGCGGTCTACGGCGCGGACTCGATCCAGATCCTCGAAGGCCTGGAAGCGGTGCGCAAGCGCCCCGGCATGTATATCGGCGACACCTCCGACGGCACCGGCCTGCACCACCTGGTGTTCGAAGTGGTGGACAACTCCATCGACGAATCGCTGGCCGGCCATTGCGACGACATCATCGTCACCATCCACACCGACAACTCGATCAGCGTGATCGACAACGGCCGCGGCATCCCCACCGGCGTGAAGATGGACGACAAGCACGAGCCCAAGCGCTCGGCCGCCGAAATCGCGCTGACCGAGCTGCATGCCGGCGGCAAGTTCAACCAGAACTCCTACAAGGTCTCGGGCGGCCTGCACGGCGTGGGCGTGAGCTGCGTGAACGGCCTCTCCAAGTGGCTGCGCCTGACGGTGCGCCGCGACGGCAAGGTGCACCAGATCGAGTTCAAGCAAGGCATCCCGCAAGACCGCCTGATCGAGGTGGTGGACGGCTTCGAAACCAGCCCGATGCGCGTGATCGGCGACACCGACAAGCGCGGCACCGAGGTGCACTTCCTGCCGGACACCGAGATCTTCCAGCAGAACAACGACTTCCACTACGACATCCTGGCCAAGCGCCTGCGCGAGCTCTCGTTCCTGAACAACGGCGTGAAGATCCGCCTGGTCGACGAGCGCAACAACAAGGAAGACAACTTCGCCTACGCGGGCGGCGTGCGCGGCTTTGTGGAGTTCATCAACAAGGGCAAGAACACCCTGCATCCGAACATCTTCCACGCCCAGGGCGACAAGACCTCGGACCAGGGCACCAACATCGGCGTTGAAGTCTCCATGCAGTGGAACGACGGCTTCAACGAGAACGTGCTCTGCTTCACCAACAACATCCCGCAGCGCGACGGCGGCACCCACCTCACCGGCCTGCGCGCCGCCATGACCCGGGTGCTGAACAAGTACATCACCGACAACGACCTGGCCAAGAAGGCCAAGGTCGAGGTGGCGGGTGACGACATGCGCGAAGGCCTGGCCTGCGTGGTCTCGGTGAAGGTGCCCGAGCCCAAGTTCTCCAGCCAGACCAAGGACAAGCTGGTCTCCAGTGAAGTGCGCGGCCCGGTGGAAGACATCGTCGCCAACAAGCTGACCGACTGGCTGCTGGAGAACCCCACCGACGCCAAGATCATCTGCGGCAAGATCCTCGACGCCGCGCGCGCCCGCGAGGCCGCGCGCAAGGCGCGCGAGATGACGCGCCGCAAGGGCGTGCTGGACGGCCTGGGCCTGCCCGGCAAGCTGGCCGACTGCCAGGAAAAAGACCCCGCCCTGTGCGAGATCTACATCGTGGAGGGCGACTCCGCCGGCGGCTCCGCCAAGCAGGGCCGCGACCGGAAGTTCCAGGCCATCCTGCCGCTGCGCGGCAAGATCCTGAACGTCGAGAAGGCGCGCTACGAAAAGCTGCTCACCTCGAATGAAATCCTCACGCTCATCACGGCCCTCGGCACCGGCATCGGCCGCGGCGCCGGCGGCGACGATTTCAACCCCGACAAGCTGCGCTACCACCGCATCATCATCATGACCGACGCGGACGTGGACGGCGCCCACATCCGCACCCTGCTGCTGACCTTCTTCTACCGCCAGATGCCCGAGCTGGTGGAGCGCGGCCACATCTACATCGCCCAGCCGCCGCTCTACAAGGTCAAGGTCGGCAAGCACGAGCAATACCTGAAGGACGCGCACGAGCTGGACGGCTTCCTGCTCAAGGTGGCGCTGCAAGACGCGCATCTGCACACCGGCATCGGCGATGCCGTGCTGAGCGGCGAGGCCCTGGAAGCGCTGGCGCGCAACTACGTGCTGGCCGAGAACGTCATCACCCGCCTGTCCAACTGGATGGACTTCGAAGCCCTGCGCGTGCTGGCCAGCGGCCTGGCCATCAACCTCGACAGCAAGGAAGCCGCCGAGGCCGCCGCTGCCGCCATGCAAGGCGCGCTGCACGAGGCACAAGTCACCAGCGAGTACGACGCCCGCACCGACAAGCTGTTCCTGCGCATCAGCCGCAAGCACCACGGCAACACCCGCTCTAGCATCATCAATGCCGACTTCGTGCATGGCGCCGACTACGAAGTGCTGGCCCGCGCCGGCAGCACCTTCAAGGGCCTGATCGGCGAGAACGCCCTGGTCCGCAAGGGCGAGGGCGAGAAGGCCAAGGAATCCAAGGTCAGCGACTTCCGCGGCGCCATGGACTGGCTGATGCAGCAAGCCGAGAACTCAGTGGGCCGCCAGCGCTACAAGGGTCTGGGCGAGATGAATCCCGAGCAGCTCTGGGAAACCACCATGGACCCGAACGTGCGCCGCCTGCTGCGCGTGCAGATTGACGACGCCATCGAAGCCGACCGCGTGTTCACCATGCTGATGGGCGACGAAGTGGAGCCGCGCCGCGACTTCATCGAGACGAATGCGCTGAGGGCGGCGAATATCGACGTTTGAGGTATTTACCTTCCTAGCGCTTGCGAGCGTGGCTGACCTCGCGAAGCTAAACAGCAGCGCCGTGCAAGCGGCGTTGGATGAGTTCGACCGCATCGGTAGGGAAGCATTTCTATCGAAGTACGGTTACGGAAAGGCCCGCTCGTACTTCGTTGAAAACCCAGTCACCGGCACGCTGTGTGACTCGAAAGCGATTTTTGGTGCAGCGTTTAGCTACCTTGACCCTCTGCTAGCGCCGCTGACGCATGGCGACTTCTCGGGTGGTGACGCGACCGTTGCCGAGCGTTTGAGGGCGTTGGGCTTTCGTGTGCATTTCGGTCGCGCAAGCACAGGCCAGGACTCCCAGCCTTGGGCAGCCCATGAGCTAGCCTTGATCGTTGCAGATTACCTCGCAATGCTGACGCTTGAACTGAACGGACAGCCATACAAGAAAGCTGAGCGCCGTCGTCGGCTAATCACACAACTAGATAGACGATCTGAGTCTGCCATCGAGTTCAAACACTGCAATATCAGTTCGATCATGATCGAACTGGGGTACCCGTATATTGCTGGCTACCAGCCTCGTAGCAATGTCCAGGGGGCGCTGTACGACGAATTGGAGCGTCAACTGCATCGATTTGCCGCTCTAGACGAGGCAGCTATTGCGGCCGTTCAGCGGCCAGTGCTAGTTCAAGACGCTGAAGCGTTTGACTTCGACGAGGTGCTCAAAAGCCCGCCACCACCTCGCACTCCCCACCAAGTCCAAGAACCTTCACCCGCTTATACCCGTCGCGCAACAAGGCGTGATTACTTGGAGCGCGAAACAATGAACCGCTCGCTTGGAAATGCTGGCGAGCTGTTTGCATTGAAATTCGAGAAGTGGCGATTGGCCAAGTTGGGCTTTGAAAAACTATCTGAGAAGGTAGAACACGTGTCCGCCACGCGGGGGGACGGTCTCGGCTTCGATATTTTGTCTTTCGAGCCAGATGGCAAGGAGCGCTTTGTCGAGGTCAAGACAACTTCGTTCGGCCAGACAACCCCGTTCTTTGTTTCCGCCAACGAGGCTGCTTTTGCCAGGGAGAAGGGGAATCAGTTCAGGCTATACCGGCTCTACGACTTCCGCAAAATGCCGAGACTGTTTGAGTTGCCTGGTGCGATCGAAAAGCACTGCCGCCTCGACCCAAGTACTTACCGGGCACAGTTCACGTAAGTAGCGGCGCGTGCCTGCGATCAGGCAACCCGTGGAGGGCCCTTGAAAACATTCTTGAGATTCCAGTCCAAGAATTCAGGAGCGGGGCGCAGGTGCTTGGACTGAGGCACTTTCAATTGCACTCCATGATGGCGCAACTCCCCTTCATGAGATTGCAGCGGAGCAATAGCATGCTGGCTGTAAATCACTTTGAGCGCTACTGGCTCAATGGTGAACGCACCCAGGTCAAATAGCTTGTGATGAAGCGCGCACAGCGCCAAGCCGTTTGCCTCGATGTCGGGGCCGTCGTTCATATGCCACTGTATGTGCGCGGCCTCAAGACCCGCTGGCATATGGCAGACCTTCAAGTCAAATCCGCAAACACAACAGCGATATTCGTAAGCCAGCAAGACACTGTCGCGAAACGCAGGATTCCTTCGACGACGAACTACGACGTCGTATTGCGTCGAGCCCTCCTGGGCACTTAGCGGCTCACGAAGGTCGAGGCCTAAACAAGCAGCAATATCCTCGTGTAGGGTTTCAGGGAACGCCGACGCCAATACACGGCACGCAACAGCCTGAATCAGACCCGGCATCGAGCGAAGTGCTTGATCAATCTCGATCGAAAATCCGCCCCGAACGTGCTTCTCCTTCAACTCACCGAGGTTGGGCGTAGCGCTTGGCGGCCGAGCAAGCATCGCTTTATCTGCTTCTAAATCCCACAACGCGCCTTCTGCATCGGTATGCAGGTGCCAAAACGGATAGTGTCTTGAACTCGATGAGCTGCTAGGACCAAAGCTTCGAAGCAACTCGCCAAGCTTCTGGTCCACGTCAAGGTACTCCACCAGACGCGGCTCGCCTCTCTGAAGGCGAGCCAGTGCCAGTAACAACAGCAGGGGTTTGTGCGGAGCGTATCGCCCCGCACGTTGCGCGCGACGCACTTTGTCAAAAAGCCTCAACACATCGTCAGCTGTCTTCATGGCATTGGTCACGTCACCGAATTGCTAGCCGCTGAATTCTGCGCTGCCCGAGTACTCAGCAGCATCCAGAAAGAGGGTACCGAACATCAACTAGGTAATCACTCGCACGAATACCGGGGCGATGCGGGCAAGTGATCTTTTTGTTGGCTAAGAAGTCTGACAGTTTCGGCAATACTGCAGCCCGCCGAACCGCTTCTCTTGGTTCCAGCAGAACTTGCCCTCTGGAAAGCTGATCTTTGCCTGGCATGTCGCGCAGACAAGCTTGCGGTACAACGGGTGGTCGGCGATGTCCTCAGCCTTCGGCGTCGTCGCAGCCGGGCCTGCTGAAGCCGCAGACGCAGGAGCGGCCGCCTTGGTCGTGCCCATCGATGGCGTTGGTGCCGCCGCCGCCCTCGGCTTGATGAAGTCCGGCAATTCCAGCGGATTCACCGGTCGATGCTGGCGCGCCAGCTTCTCGGCCCAGGCGCGCAGGGTGTCGCTGCCGTGGATGTTCAGCAACTTGCCGAAGACCTCGACCACGCCCACGGACTCGATGTACTGCTCGTGCCAGCGCTGGATCATGTCGGCCTTGATGACGTCGCGGGTGCCGAAGCGTTTTTCGTCCGGGCGCTCGATGGTGGCCTTGGGGTGCAACAGCACCACGTGATGAAAGGTGGGTTTCAGGCCACCGCGGCCGGTGATGTCCAGCTTGGTCAGCAGTTTGTCGAGGATGCGCTCATGGCGGCGGCTCTGCTCCAGCGGTGAAGGCACGCCATAGCGGCCACCGCGCGGATAGCTCACCGTCCATTCGCCCTGCTCATTGATCTGCACATCGCCGCTGAAGCACTTGGTCTCGAACAGGTAGAAGTGCAGCGCGCGATTGATGACCATGTGGTCGATCTGCGCCGTCTCGCCGTCAACCACGAAACGCAGGTCGTGCAGCACGGCGTGCTGCTCGCTGTCTTTCTTCCAGTGGTCGATGTAGTGCGCCGCGTCGCGCTCGCCTTGCTGGCCGCGCTGGCAGCGCATCGCTTCGTCTTGCAGCCACTGGCGCTGTTGCCGGTCCAGCAATGGGGATGCCTGCAACTCCTCCAGCAGCTTGAGGCGACGCTGCTTGTCATCTGCCGTCTTGATCAGCATGGCTGCTCCCTAACTCCCTGAGTGCTGCACATTTTGCACCCCGACGCCACAGGGCCTGACGGTGACATGTCACGGAACGCGCAATGCTCGCTGGTTCGGGCCTGCCTCCCCCGGGATTACCCCAGGGCTCGGCACGGCCCGCGTCCGCAGCCTTGTTCGGCTAGCGCCGGCTCCCGCCTCCCTGCGCACAAATCGCCCATTTCTTCGCATGCCAGCCGCCCTGCCGACGCCGGCGCTCCATCGCGCCCAGTTACGATTTCCCCATGCCGTCCCCCTTCCGCCGCCTGGCCTCCCGTCTGCTCCTGCTGCTCCCGCTGATCCTCCTCTCAGCCGCCGCCCACGCAGCCAGCAGCCATGACGCGGGCACCGGCGGTGCGACGCTGGAGGTGCAGTTCCGCAGCGTGCCGGTGCCGCAGAACACCTCGCCCGCGCTGGCGCAGGACAGCACCGGCTTCATCTGGGTGGCCACCAACAAGGGCCTCACCCGCTACGACGGCTATCGCCTGCACCCGATCGAGCAGGCGGGGCAGACGCCGGCGCAACGCAATCTGGGCTGGGTGCGCGCGCTGGCGCCGGCGCGCGCGAGCGGGCGCATGTGGATAGGCACCGAGTTCCTAGGCCTGATGGCCTACGACCCCGAGCTGGGCCGCGTCGAGGCGCATGGCAGTGCCACGGGGCTGGCGGGCCCGCACACGCCGATACGCGCGCTGGCCGAGGATGGCGAGGGCGCCGTCTGGGTGGGTACGGTGGGCCAGGGCCTCTATCGCTACAGCCCGGCCAGCAGGCAGTTCGAGGCGCATCCGCTGCGCTGGCAGGGCGAGACCGAGAGCCGCGTGCTGGCGCTCCGGGTGGGGCGCGACGGCACGGTCTGGGCCGGCCATTGGCGCGGGCTCTCGCGCCTGCGCCCCGGTGGCCTGTGGGAGGTGCTGCCGCTGCCCGGGCTGGACGAGGGCAAGCCGGTGCTGGCCCTGGCCGAGGGCCGCGACGGCCGCATCTGGCTGGGCACGCAGGACGGGCATCTGGGCATGGTGGCGCCGGGTGGCGCGGTGCGCTGGGTGCAGGCGCTGAATACGCCGATCCAGGCCCTGGCCGAGGCCGCCGACGGCCGGCTGTGGGTGGGCTCCAAGCTGGGCCTGCTGTGGATCAACCCGCAGAGCGGCGCCATCGAGGCGCGGCTGCGTCACGACCCGCGCCGCCTCACCAGCCTGGCCGGCAACGACATCAGCGGCCTGCTGCGCGACCGCAGCGGCGCCATGTGGGTGACCGGCTATGGCCTGGGCCTGCAGCGCCATCAGCAGCACCCGGCGCTGGCGGTGCGCGGCCCCGATGCCGACCCCGCCAGCCCGCTGGCCGAGGCCGATGTGCGCGCGCTGCTGACGCTGAAGAATGGCGAGCTGCTGGCGCCCACCCAGGCCGGCCGCGTGGCGCGCCTGGATGGCCGCCCCGGCCATCAGCTGGCCACGCTGGGCAGCCTGCCGCGTGAGCGCAGCACGGTGGTGGAGTCGCTCGCCGAGGCGCCCGATGGCAGCCTCTGGATGGCCGCTGCCGGCCGGCTGGAGCACCGCAGCGCGGCGGGCCAGCTGCTGCGCGACTGGCCGCTGGACGGCGGGCGCGCCCAGCGCCTGCTGGTGCGCGCCGGCGGCGAGGTCTGGCTGGGCATGCAGGAGGGCCTGTACCGGCTCGCCGGGCCCGCGGCCACGGCGCTGGAGCGCGTGCACCCCGCCGGCGGCGCGCCCCTGCACGGCGGCATCTATGCCCTGATCGACACCCCCGAGGGGCTCTGGCTGGGCGGCCAGCAGGGCCTGTTCCGCGAGCGCGCGGGCCGGCTCGAGGCGGTGCCGCAAGCGCCCGGCGAGACCCTGGCCAGCCCCATCGTGATGGGCCTGCTGCGCGCGCGCGACGGCACGCTGTGGCTGGACACCACCATCAGCGGCCTGCACCGCCTGCGCGGCTGGGATGCCCAGGGCCGCGCGCGCTTCGAGCGCATCGGCGAGCGCCATGGCAGCGACGGCGTGTTCGGCGGCAATCTGCATGAGGACGGCCAGGGCCGCATCTGGAGCCAGCTCTATGTCTACGACCCCAAGGCCGACCGGCTCGACAGCTTCGGCCCCGCCGAGGGCGCGGCCTTCGGCAGCTTCTGGTTCTTTGCCAGCACCGAGCTGCCCGGCGGCGGCCTGCTGTTCGGCGGCAGCCGCGGCCTCTTGCGCATCCAGCCCGAGGCCTATGCGCCGGCGGCCGAGGACACGCCGCTGGTGATCAGCGCGCTGCGGGTGAACGGCCAGCCTTACCAGCCAGATCCTCACGCACCGGGTTGGCAGCAGGGCCTGCTGCTGCCCGCCGGCACGCGCACGTTTGCGGTCGAGTTCGCCGGCCTGGACTATGCCGACCCGGCGCGCCTGCGCTACCAATACCGCCTGCAAGGCCTGGAGAACGACTGGACCAACGCCGACGCGAGCGCGCGCAGCCCCAGCTTCGGCCCGCTCAAGCCCGGCCGCTACACCCTGCAGGTGCGCGCCTCGGCGCATGCCGCGGCCTGGGGCAGCTCACAGCTTGAGCTACCCATCGAGCTGCTGCCTGCCTGGTGGCAGACGCTCTGGGCCCAGCTGGGCGGTGTGGCCCTGGGCCTGCTGGCGATGTGGGGCGTGGTGCGCTGGCGCACCCGCGTGCTGCGCCAGCGCGAGGCCGCGCTGCAGGCCCTGGTGGACGCGCGCACCGCCGAGCTGCGCGAGGCCAGCCTCACCGATGCCCTCACCGGCCTGCGCAACCGCCGCTACCTCGAGATGCGCCTGCAGGACGATCTGCGCCTGTGCCTGCGCCGCTTCGAAAGCGGCGAGTCCGGTAGGAGCATCACGCCGGGCCCCGACAGCGATCTCGTCCTGATGCTGCTGGACATGGACCATTTCAAGCGCATCAACGATCAGCACGGCCATGCCGCCGGCGACGCCGTGCTGGTGCAGCTGGCCGAGCGCCTGCGCCGCGTGTTCCGCGAGACCGACTCGCTGGTGCGCTGGGGCGGCGAGGAGGTGCTGGTGCTGGTGCGCGAGACCAGCCGCGACGATGCCGCCGAGCTGGCCGCGCGCGCCTGCGCCGCGGTGCGCGAGCGGCCCTTCGAGATCGGCCATGGCCTGGCGCTGCAGGTGAGCGTCTCGATCGGCTTCACCGCCTTCCCGCTGGACCCGCAGCGGCCGCGCGCCTGGGATTGGCAGGCCAGCCTGAGCCTGGCCGATTCGGCGCTCTATGCCGCCAAAGCGCAGGGGCGCGACGGCTATGTCGGGGCGGTGCGCGCCGATGGCCTGGCGCCCGCCGCGGCGCCGCGCGATCTGGCCGGCTGGCAGCGGGCGCAGGGCCTGACGGTGCGCCTGAGCGGCTCGTCATGAAACCGAGCAAGCTGCGCCAGCTGCTGGCCGCGCGCACGCCCGCGGCAGCGGCCCCGCCGCCCGAGCCGGAACAGAACGCCCGCGCCCTGATCGCCGCCATCGATGCCGGCGGCATCCCCCTGCACCCCGCCAAGGTCAACCAGATTGCGCGCGAGCTGGGGCTGGAGGTCTCGCGCGACGACCCGGTGGAGGCCACCATCGCGCGCATCCGCACGCGGCTGGCGGCCTGAGGGCCACACTCAGGCCTGCCGCGCCCAGCGCTTGCGGTACTCGGCGGGCGTGAGCCCGGTCCTTTCCTTGAACACCTTGTAGAAGCTGTTGCGGTTGTTGAAGCCGGCGCGGTAGGCGACGTCGGCCACGGTCAGGCTGTGCGCCCCGTCCGGCTGCTCCAGCAGCTGCAGGGCCTCACGGTAGCGCAGCCCGTTCAGATAGTCGTAGAAGCTGCTGCCCAGGTGCAGATTGAGCAGCTCGGAGAGCTGGTGCGGGCTCACGTCCAGCAGGGTGGCCAGCTTGGCCAGCGACATCGCCTCGTCCAGATGCGGCCGATGCTGCGCTGCCAGCACCTGCAGGCGCTCGGCCAGTTCGCGCGCCACCTCGGGCGAGAGCTCCACCACCCGCAGCGGCGCGACCGTGGGCGGCTCAACGGCGGGCAGCGCCGGCTCGGCCGGCGGCGGCTCGCTGCGCCGCTCGGAGATGAAGACCTCGGGCTGGTAGACCGCGAACAGCGCGATCAGGTCGACATAGAGCGCCAGCAGCAGCGCGGCCCCGAGCAGCAGCGCCTCAGGCGGCAGCCGGCCCTGCCTGGCCAGCGCATGCATCAGCAGATCGAAGCAGGTGGCGGCGAACAGGCCGCCGGCCAGATAGAGCAGCCAGTAGTAGCTGCTGTTGCGATGCCCCTGCGCCAACTGCGCCAGGCGGCCGCGCTGGCGGCGCAGCAGCCACAGGCCCGCCGCCGCATAGGCCAGCACCTGCAGCAGCAGCAACCAAACCATGGTCGGGGCGCTCACCCAGTCGGCGCCCAGCAGCACCCCGGCGCCGACCAGCAGCAGCGGCAGGGCGTGCAGCAGCAAGGGACCGCGCGCGGGCAGCGGCAGTAGCAGCGCCTGCCGCAGGCACAGCAGCATCAGCGGGCCATAGGCCCAGGTGAGCTGGTAGCGCAGCGCCTGCAGCCAGGCCATGGGCTGGGCAGGCCGCGCCAAGGCCAGATAGGCCTGCATGGGCGGCAGCAACAGCAGCGCCACGAAGGCGGCCATGCCGAGCCGGGCGCCTCGCTCGCCACGGCGGCTCAGCAGCAGGGTCAGCAGCGTCCAGCAACCGAGGCTGAACGAGAACAGCAGGCAGGCTTTCAGCGCTTCGGCGTCAAGAGTCATGATCGGAGGCAGGCGGCCCAGGGCCGCCTGGCAAGTGCGCTCAGCGCGGGAAGGTGTCGAAGGTGCCCGAGAACTGGATCAGACCGTTGTAGAAGTTCTGGTACCAGGTGCCCGAGTTGGGCGTCTTGAACGTGTAGACCATGGTGTAGGGCAGGCTGAAGAAGTCGCTGGTCTGGATGGCTTCCTCCACCGCCGTGTTGGCCGAGAGCCGCTTGTAGCTGTAGCTGCCCTTGGAGTTGATGTTACCGGGGCCGAAACCCTGGAAGCTCAGCGTGCCGTCGGCGGCATAGCTTTGCAACACCAAGCCGGCCGAGGGGAAGACGCCGGGCGGCAGGGTCGGCGCCAGCGCCTGCTTGATGATCAGGGCCACGTGCAGGCCGGCGTTGCTGGCCGGGGCCAGCTGCTGGGCCGGGCCGGGCTGGCTGGGTGCGACGGTGAAATGTCCGCTGAGCTGTTGCTGCCCATGGTTGAGGCTTTGCACCCAGGTGCCGCCACGCGGATGCTCGAAGCTGTAGCGGGTGCTGGACTGGGCTTGGCCGCTATCATCGACCGAGCGCTCTTCCAGCATGTGGTCGCCGCCATGGCGCAGTTGGTAGCTGCCGCTGGCCTGGCGATGGCCGGGGCCGCCGGCGCCCTGCGAAGTCCAGAGCCCCTGCGCCAGATAGCGCTTCACGATCACGCCCTGGTTGGGCAGCGCTGCGGCCGGGGCCACCTTCTCGATCTGCAGATTCAGGTCTAGGCCGACCAGTTGACTCGGCGCCAGGCTAGCCGTGGCCTGACGTTCGGCATCGGCCAGCGCGGGCGCGCTGGGAAGCAGGGCGCCGAGCAGCAGCGCCAGTGACAGCGACAGGGCGGCGCCAGGCGCGCGGCGGCGCTGGCAGGGGATAGCGGTGGGTGTAGACATGGTGAGCCGGGCTCTCGTGGTTGAACAGGAGACCGATTCTGTGAAGGCGGCCCGGCAACCCTGTGTGTTTCGAACGAAGATGACAGCGTCACGCACACGGGCACGCCTAGCTCTCCTTCAGCGGCGCCGGTGGAACACACAATTGCTCGCATTCGCGCCCGGCAGGCGGGTTCACAATCGATGCAGGGCAAGCCGGATCCAACACCATGATGGGCAGCAGACCAAACGGGCGGGGGGCAGGGGCATATGGCTGGCTGGCCGCGCTCACGCTGTGCTGCATACCCTGGGCCGCGCTGGCCGCCGATGAGCCCGAGGCGGCCTCGCCAGAGGTGGAGCAAGCGCTTGAGAACACGCGCCGCTCGGTGCGCTCCAGCACCGAATGGCTGGCGCGCGGGGTGGATGGCTGGTTCGGCAACAAGCCCTTCTCGCAGGGCGGCAAGGTCAGCGACGGCCTGCTGGGCCTCACCCTGCTGACGCGCCAGCATGAGAAGGCCGACTTCAGCCTGCGCTTCAACGCGCGCGTGCGCCTGCCCAATCTCGAAGACCGCGCCTACCTCTTCCTCGGCCGCGACGACCGGCGCGAGGTCATCAGCGACAAGCCCGACGCCTTCTCGCGCCAGCAACGCCTGCTGCCCGAGAACCCGGCCGACCGCGCCTTCTTCGCCGGCATCGGCCTGCTGGCGCATGAGTCGTTGCAGTTCCGCCTGGGCCTGCGCGGCGGCCTCAAGCCCTATGCGCAGGCGCGCTACAAGAAGCCCTGGCAGCTCGGCCCGGCCGATCTGGTGGAGTTCCGCGAGACCCTGTTCTGGTCGCTCGACGAGCGCCTGGGCTCGACCACCGCGCTCTCCTACGAGCATGCCTTCAGCGCCACGCTGGCAATGCGCTGGCTGAATGCCGCCACCATCACCCAGCACTCGAAGAAGTTCGAATGGTCCAGCGGGCTGGGCGCCTACCGCTCCTTTGGCGACCAGCGCCTGCTCTCGCTGGAGGCCTTGTGCAACGGCCAGCAGGGCTCGGGCGTGGCGGTGTCGGACTATGGCCTGCAAGTGAAGTGGGAGCAGCCGCTGCACAAGGACTGGCTGCTGGGCGAGCTGCTGGTGGGCCATTTCTGGCCGCGCCCGGATGCGCTGAGCCCGCGCGGCCGCGCCTGGGCCCTGGGCGGCAGCCTGAAGATGAAGTTCTGAGACGGGCGCTGTCGAATCCGGCCACGGCCCTTCGTCGTGGGCATGCGGGCTGCTACAAAAGCAGCCGGCGCTTCACGCAACCACCATCAAGGAGCCTCTCATGACCCAGGCCATCGCCTATCTCGCCTTCAACGGCAACTGTGCCGACGCCATGCGCTATTACGAACGAGCCCTGGGCGGCAAGCTCGAGGTGCTGATGAGCGGCGCGGAGTCGCCCATGGCGGCACAGATCCCGCCCGAGTTCGCGCAGCGCATCCTGCATGCGCGCCTGGTGCTGCCCGGCGGCGGCATGCTGTACGCGGGCGACGCACCGGCCCACCTGCCCTACGAGGGCATCAAGGGCGTTTCGATCACGCTGGACTATGCAAGCACGGCCGAGGCCGAGCGCGTATTCGCCACCCTGGCCGAGGGTGGCCAGGTAACCATGCCCATGCAGGGCGCCTTCTGGGCCAAGCGCTGGGGCATGCTGATCGACAAATTCGGCACGCCCTGGATCGTCAATGGCGAGCTGATCGCCGTTTGAGGCGGCTCAGAAACCCAGCAGCGGATCGCGTGTGGTGGCCACGGCCATCACATAGCCCAGCATCAGCAGTCCCGCCAGATAGGCCAGCAGGCTGAACTCGCCGCGGCCCATCGCCCAATGCCCGCAGGCCAGGTAGGCGGCGATGGCGATGAACTTGGCGAGCAGCCAGGTGTGCACCAAGGGGTTGTAGTTGAGCGAGCCCCACAGGCTCAGGCCGGCGATCACCAGCAGGAAGTTGACGCCGAACACCAGCGCGCGCAGGCGCACGTCCAACGGCCATTCGGCCTTGAACTGCAGGGCCAGGCCGCGCACCAGAAAGAGCGCCACGCTGCACCAGGCCAGCAGGATGTGCATGTCCTGCATCTGCGAATAGAACCAGCTCATATCGAATCCCTCTGTGCAGAGCTTGGGCAGCGCCCGGGGCGCTGTCAAGGCAGGCTGCTGTCATCTTGCTTTAGGAGGCCGGCGCTTGTGGCCGGCCGGGCGACATGGTATCCATTCCCTGGGCCAAGCCCTGGCCCGCCCTGCGGGAGCCGCCATGAGAGTTCGCAAGACGAGTGCTGGCCTGACGGTGCGCGCCATTGCCGGCAGCCATGTGGTGCTGCTGGCCATGCACCTGGATGCCAGCCGCTGCCCGGGCCTGCTGGGCTTTGCCATCCACCGCAGCGACCACGACGAGGACGAGGCCTATTGGCTGGAGGGCATGAAGACCTTCGCCGCCACCGACCCCGGCTTCGGGCCCGAGGCGCGCTACTCGACGCGCCAGCATCCCATCCAGGGCTTCACCTGGTCGGACTTCAGCGCCAAGCCCGGCCATCGCTACAGCTACCGCGTGGTGGCGCTGCGCGGCAGCCCGCAGAACCTGCTGGCCAGCGAGGCGGTGACGCTGACGGTGGCCACCGAGACCGAGGCCGGCGGCGACCACGATGTGTTCTTCAACCGCGGCGCCGCCGCCTCGCAGGAATACGCGCGCCGCTTTGCCGGCACGCCCAGCCTGGCCCAGGCGCCCGACACCGACCCGCGCTGGGCCTGGCTCTCGCGCGGTGCCTTCGAAGCCATCGAGCAGTTCATCGCCGCGGCCAGCGGGCCCGGCTTCGGCCTGCGCGTGGCGGCCTACGAGTTCCGCCTGCCGGCCGTGGCCGAGGCCTTGCGTGCCGCCAGGGCGCGCGGCGTGGACGTGCAGATCGTCTACGACGGCTGCCCCAACCCGCCCGATGCCAAGACCGGTGCGGTGTTCCCGCGCGACGACAACCGCGCCACCGCGGCGGCCGCCCAGCTGCAGGCCATCTGCACCGAGCGCGTGACCCAGGTCGGCGTGAAGAACCCGCCGATCTCGCACCACAAATTCATCGTGCGCCTGCAGGGCGGGGCGGCCGAGGCGGTGCTCACCGGCTCCACCAATTTCTCCCGGGGCGGGGTGTTCGGCCAGTCCAACGTCGTGCATGTGGTGCAGGACCCGAAGGTGGCGGCCGCCTATCTGCAATGCTGGCAGCTGATCGCCGCCAACCCCACGCCGGCGCAGCTGAAGCCGGCGCTGGCGGCGCTGAACGTCAGGCCCGCGGGCAAGCCCCTCAAGGGCGGCAACTGGCTGTTCAGCCCCCAGCCCGGCCTGGAAGCGCTGAACTGGTATGCCGAGATCGCCGCGCGCAGCCCCGGCGCGCTCTTCATGACCTTCGCCTTCGGCATGAACGATCTCTTCAAGGCCGCCTACCGCCAGGGTCAGGCGCCCTTGCGCTACGCCCTGCTGGACAAGCTGCTGGGCCCCGGCATCAGCAAGGCCAGGCAGGCCGCGGAAGAGGCCGAGATGCTGGCGCTGCGCAAGATGCCGCAGAACCGCTTCGCGGTGGGCAACCGCATCGCCGCCAACAGCTTCGACCGCTGGGCCAAGGAGACGCTCACCGGCCTGAACAGCCATGTGCAGTACATCCACACCAAGTTCCTGCTGGCCGACCCGCTGGGCCCCGACCCCATCGTCATCACCGGCTCGGCCAATTTCAGCGCCGCCTCCACCAATGCCAACGACGAGAACATGCTGGTGATACGCGGCAACAAGCGCGTGGCCGACATCTACCTGGGCGAGTACATGCGCTTGTGGAACCACTACGCCTTCCGCGAATGGCTGGCCGCCGGCGCGCCGGGCGCCACGCCCGAGTTCAAGCACCTGGACGTGAAGGACAGATGGTGGCGCGGCTACTTCGGCAACAGCGACCGCAGCCGCCAGCGCGCCTACTTCGCCGGCGTGGCCGGCTGAGCCGCGGCCTCGGTGCGGCTGAAGAAGTCCCACATCACCTCATTGGCCGAGAGCGCCTGCGAGGGCGCGCCCTTGGCGCGGCGCACCGTCCCGCCGCCCGGCCAGGCATGGCCGCCGCTGTCGGTGACGCAGAGCTGCACCGCCGCGCCGCCGCGGCAGGCGGCGTAGCGGTCGCAGTAGGCGCCCGGCCGCTCGAGCACGCGGCTGGCCTGGGCCTGGCAGGCGTTGCGGGCGATCCAGCCGGCCAGGGTGGCGGGCACCGAGCGGAACTCGGTGACCTGGCTGCGGTCGCGGAAGGCCTGCGGGCCGGCGCCGCCGCCAAACAGCACATGGTCGTCGTCGCGCGCGTGGATCAGCAGCACCGCGATCGGGCGCGCCGGGCTGCATTGCTGCGTGTTGTCGGTGCCGGCCACGGCGGCAATGCCGCTGAACAGATCGGCCGCCTCGCAGGCCAGGCGCTGCGCCATCATGGCGCCGTTGGACATGCCGGTGGCGTAGATGCGCCGCGCGTCCACCGGCAGGCGGGCCTGCACATCGGCCACCACGGCGCGCACGAAGCCGACATCGTCGACACCCTGGTCGCGCGCGCGGCCGCAGCAGTTGCCGGCATTCCAGGTCGCCAGCCGGCCGCCTGGAAAGGCGCTGCTGCCGTTCGGGAACACGGCGATGAAGCCGGCCTGTTCCGACTTGCTGATGAGGCCGTATTTCGCGTCATCGGCCTGCAGCTCCATATGCCCGCCACCACCATGCAGGGCCAGCAGCAGGGGCGCGGGCTGGCCGGGCACCAGGCTGCGCGGCACATGCAGCAGGTAATGGCGCGTCAGCCCGCCATGCTGGAGGCTGAGGCGGTAGTCGCCGGGCGCGCTGATGGGGCTGGCCGTGGCCGACAGCGCGCCGCAGGCCAGCAGCAGGGCGCCAAGCAGGCGCGCACGCCAGCCCATCGCTCAGCCCCCCACCGGCAGCGCGGTGCGGTTCACCACATGCTGCAGCACGAAGCTCGAATGCACGCCGGTGACGCCCTGGATGCGCGTCAGCTTGCCCAGCAGCAGGCTCTGGAAATGGTCCATGTCGCGCACCACCAGCTTGAGCTGGTAATCGGCCTGCTGGCCGGTGATGAGCAGGCATTCCAGCACCTCGGGCAGAAGCCGCACCGAGGCCTCGAAGTTGGCAAAGCGCTCGGGCGTGTGCAGGTCCATGGAGATATGCACCAGGGCCATCAGGCTCAGGCCCAGCTTCTTGGCGTCCAGCAGGGCGCGGTAGCCGGCGATCACGCCGGCCTCCTCGAGCGCACGCACGCGCCGCAGGCAGGGCGAGGGCGAGAGGCCTACACGGTCCGCCAGCTCCTGGTTGGCGATGCGGCCGTCCTCCTGGAGGACTTGCAGAATCTGCCTGTCAATTCGATCCAGCTCCATGACTACGGTCCACAATCCTAGGGTTGACGCAATTCTCTGCCAATGTCCGCAAAGATCAAGCCATCTTCGCAATTTTCTGCCCCGCCCCGCCGCCTACACTGACTGCACTGCAATCAGCAGCGAACAAAAAGACCGCCGGCCAACGCCATGCGGTGCAGGCGCGGCCCACCAAGACCGCTGACCCTGCAGCCCGAACACCCCAGGCACCACAAGCGTCTGGGGTTGCGGCGTTGGCGCGGCGGCTGCCGCAGCGCTAAGGCCCGGTCTTCAAGCCCAGATAGCTGGAGCCGCGGCGCTGCTCGGCGCCATAGTGCACGCCGAAGCCCCCCAGCTCCAGCTCGCCCAGCGTCGCCAGCGCCTGCTCCAGGCTCTCGCGCGTGAGCGGCGGCTTCGCGTGCCGCAAGCCCTCCACCAGCACGCGCGCGGCCAGGTAGCCCTCCAGGCTGATCGAGTCGAAGCTCTTCTCACCGGCCTCGCGCATGGCCTGCTGGTAGGCCGCCACCACCGGGATGCTGCGATCCTCGGCATCGGGCACCACCTGGGCCACGGTCACGCCCTGCATGGCCGCGCGCAGAGCCTCGCGCAGGGGCTCCAGGCCGACAAAGGAGAGGCTGTAGAAGCGGCCCTTGAAGCCGGCCGCGCGCGCCTGCGTCACGAAGGCCGCCATGCTGGTGTAGGTGCCCACTACGAAGATCGCGTCGGCGCTGCTCTTGCCCACCAGGGCGTGCACGCCCTCTTGCACGTCCACGGTATTGCGCTTGAAGGTGGCCACCGCGCCCAGCGCGATACCCAGGGGCTGGATGCCGGCGCGCATCGCCTCCAGCCCGGCGCGGCCGAACAGATCGGCCTGGTACATCACGTTGAGGCGCTTCACGCCGGCCTTGTGCATGGCCTGCGTCAGCGCCACCGCCTCCTCGCGGTAGCTGGCGCGCACATTGAAGACCTGCGGGTTGCCGGGCTCCGACAGGATGTCGGCGCCGGTGAAGGGGCCCAGAAAGGGGATGCGCCAGCGCCGCACATAGGGCAGGGCCGCCTTGCTGGTGGGCGTGCCGACATAGCCGAACAGCGCCAGCACGCGCTCGTCCTCGACGAAGGCGCGCGTGTTGGCCTCGGCCTGCTCGGGTTCGTAGGCGTCGTCACGCAGATCGAGCACGATGCGCGCGCCGGCGATGCCGCCATGCCGGTTGACCTGCTCGAAGCAAGACCTGGCCCCGGCGTGGTAGCGCCGGCCCAGCGCCGCGGCCGGCCCGCTCAGCGCCGCCGAGGCGGCGATGCGCAGCTCGGCCTCGGCGGCGGCAGCGCTGCCACCGCCGCCCGCCAGCAGACAGGCGAAGGCCCAGAGGGCGCGGCGGCGCGAGCGGTTCGGCATGGTGCCGAGCAGTCTTTCAGGTCCGCCGCCAAAAAGCAAACGCCCGCGGCCAGGTCCGCGCGTTTACCAGACCTTGCAGCGCTCGGCCTGCGGCTTGACCATCTGCTGCCCGGGCTTGCAGGCAAAGGCTTTCTCGAACTCGGGCATGTTCACCACCACGCCATTGATGCGGTAGCGGCCCGGCGAATGCGGGTTGGTGAGCGCCTGCACGCGCAGCGCCTCGGGGCGCGCGTTGTTGCAGTCCCATTGCGCGAAGCCGACGAAGAAGCGCTGCTCGGGCGTGAGGCCGTCGCGGTTTTCCAGCGCCATGCCGGCGGTGTGCGCCTTCCAGGCCGACAGCGCCAGCACCAGGCCGCCCAGGTCGGCGAGGTCCTCGCCCAGCGTGAGTTTGCTGTTGATCTTGATGTCGTCGACGATGGTGTACTGGGCGTACTGGTCCACCACGCAGGCAGCGCGCTGCTCGAAGGCCTTCGCATCCTTCCGCGTCCACCAGTCCTTCAGATTGCCCTTGGCATCGAACTGCCGGCCCTCGTCGTCGAAGCCATGGATCAGCTCGTGACCGATGGTGCCGCCGGTGTTGCCGTAGTTGGGCGCGGCGTCGAGCCTGGCGTCGTAAAGCGGCGGCTGCAGCACCGCGGCCGGGAAGTTGATGTCGTTCATCTGCGCGTTGTAATAGGCGTTCACCGTCTGCGGTGTCATGCCCCATTCGCCGCGGTCCAGCGGCTTGCCGATCTTGGCCAGCTGGCGCCGGGCCTCGAAGGCGTTGCCGCGCTGCACATTGGCGAGGAAATCGCTGCGCGAGACCTCGAAGGCGCCGTAGTCGCGCCACTGGTCGGGGTAGCCGACCTTGTTGACGATGCTGTGCAGCTTGTCCATCGCGCGCGCCTTGGTGGCCGCGCTCATCCAGGGCAGGGCCTTCACGCTCTCGGCCATCGCGGCCTCGATCTCGCCGGTCATCTTCTGCGTCTGGGCCTTCAGCTCGGGGCTGAAGTTCTTCTGCACGAACTCCTGACCCAGGGCCTCGCCCAGCTGCGCGTCCACCAGCTCGACGCAGCGCTTCCAGCGGCTCTTGAGCTGCGGCACGCCATTCAGCGCCTGGCCGAAGAAGTCAAAGTTCAGCTGCACCAGCTCCTGGTTGAGATAGGGCGCCGCACTGCTCACCAGCTGCCAGCGCAGATAGGTCTTGAGCTCGTCCAGGCTCATCGCCTTGAGATGCTTGTCCAGCGCCTTGAAGAAGGCCGGCTCGGTGACGTTGACGGTGTTGAGCCTGGCATCCACGCCGAGCGCGCGCCGGTAGGCGGCCCAGTCGAAGCCAGGGGTCAGGTCTTGCAGGCCGCGCGCGTTGAGTTTGTGGAAGGTCTTGTAGGGGTCGCGTTTGTCGACGCGGCTGAGCGTGGCGCGCGCCAGCAGGGTCTCGGTGGCCAGCACGCTGCGGGCGGCGGCCTGCGCGGCGGCGGGGCTTTCGCCCAGGGCCTCGAAGGTGCGCGCGATATGGCTGCGGAACTGCTCGCGCAGCTGCAGCGCCTTCTCGTCCTGCTGCAGATACATGTCGCGGTCGGGCAGGCTGATGCCGCCGGCCACCGCGAAGGCGATCACCTGGCTGGAGTTGGCGAAATCCTGGTTGGCGCCGAAGCCGAAAAGCAGGCGGTCGTTGCCGCTGACCAGGTGCAGGGCGGCCAGCAGGGCCGGCAGCTGCTGCTTGCTGCCGAGCGCGGCGATGCGGTCCAGCAGCGGCTGCAGCGGCTTGAGGCCCTGCGCGTTGGCGGCCTCCTCGTTCATGCAGGCGGCGAAGTAGTCGCCCATCTTGGCCTGGTTGGCGCTCAGCTTGGCGCCGGCGGCGCCGTCCCTGGCCAGCTGCTCCAGCGTGCCCCAGAGGTAGCGCTGGTTCTCGTTGGCCATCTTGGCATACACGGACCAGCGCGACTGGTCGGGCGGCACCGGGTTGTTGGTCAGCCAGCCGCCGCAGGCATATTGGTAGAGGTCCTCGCAGGGATCGGCCGTGCGATCCATCGCCGCCGGGTCGAGGCTGGGCGTGTAGGGCAGGCTGGCGAGGGGCGTCTCCTGGGCGGCGGCCAGGCCGCAGACGGCGGCGGCGGCGAGGGACAACAACAACTGCTTCTTGGGCATGGTGCGGCTCTTTGGTGAAGAGCCGGCATTCTCGGCCAAGCGCGGGCCGCGCTCAAAGGTCACCCAGCAGCGCCAGCAGGCGCTGCCAGAGCTTGTTGCCGGCCAGGCCGTTGCTCATCAGCACCAGGCCGCTGCCGCGCGCCGGCGCGAACTGGCTGAAACAGCGGAACCCCGTGCTGTTGGTACCGCTGTGATAGGCGATCAGGCCCTGCGCGCCGCGCTCGACCGCCCAGCCCAGGCTCCAGAACACCCGGTCGCCGCGCGCCCGCGCGGGCCGCGGCAGGGGCTGGCGGTCGCCGGCCTCGAGCTGCGGTGCCAGCATGGCGCTGCGCCACTCGGCGCCGAGCGCATGCGCCGCGCCGGGCCGCGGCTCCAGCAGGGCGGCGATGAAACGCGCGTAGTCGGCGGCGCTGGTGTAGAGGGTGTAGCCGGCATTGGCCCGGCGGTAGTCGCTGGCCGGCAGCGGCCGGCCGGCTTCGTCGTGGCCGCGCGCGCGCAAGGCATCCAGCGCGGGCGTGAGCACAAAGCCGCTGTGGCCCATGCCCAGGGGCTGGAACAGCTGGCGCTCGGCCAGGGCCTGCAGCGGCAGGCCGGTGATGCGCTCCAGCACGCGCTGCAGGTAGTAATAGCCCTCGCCCGAATACGCGAAACGCGCGCCGGGCTCGAAGCCGAGCTGCAGCGGCCCATGCTCGGCATCGCCGGCGCGCCAGTTGGGCAGGCCCGAGCTGTGCGAGAGCAGCATGCGGGCGGTGATGCGCGCCTGCGCCGGCTGCGCAGGTTCGAAGCGCTCGTCCGCGTAGTCCAGCACCGGCCGGTCCAGCGCCAGCCGCCCGGCCTGCACGAGCTGCATGGCCAGATAGGCCAGCACCGGCTTGCTCATCGAGGCGGCCTCGAACACCGTGTCGGCGCGCACCGGCTCGGCGCCGCCGCGCTCGCGCAGGCCCAGGTGGGCGGCCCAGCAGACCCTGGCCTCGCGCAGCAGCACCAGGCTCGCGCCCGGCACGTCCAGCTCGGCCAGCCAGGCCGGCAGTTCGCGCGCCAGCTGCGCAAGGCGTGCATCGGGCGCGTCGGCGGCCTCCGGCTCGGCCGCCCGCCCTCGCCCGGGCAGGGCCAGCATGGCCAGCGCCGCCAGGCTCAGGCGCCGCCCGGTATCAGCGGAACTGGTACTGCGCGCTGAGGTAGAAGAAGCGGCCACGCGTGTCGGTATAGCTCGGGTCATAACCGGACAGGAAGAACCAGGCCTGCTGCGAGAACGGCGGGGCGGTGTCGAACAGGTTCTTCACGCCGGCGCGCAGGGTCAGCGCGGCGTTGAACTTCCAGGCCCCGGTGAGGTCCCACAGCGAGTAGGCGCCCACCTGGCGATCGACCTTGCCGATCACGGTCTGGTCCGTGTAGGCGGACAGGTAGCTGTTGGACAGCGTGGCGCTCCAGGGGCCCTGCTCCCAGTCCGCCGCCAACGTATGGCGCCAGCGCTGCACCACGCCATCGTTGATGAAGTGGCCCAGGTTGCTGATGTAGGGATCGCCATTGCCGGTCTGCTGCTTGGACTCCAGCGTCCAGGTGCCGTTCAGGCGCAGGCCGAAGGTGCCGATGCTGCTCTTCAGGCCCGACAGCGCCACACCCAGGTCCACGCCCGAGATCTTCTGGCGGCCGCGGTTTTCCTTCACCAGGTCGATGTGGTCGATCACACCGTCCTCGTCGCGGTGCACCAGGCTGCCATATTTGTCGAGATGGGCCAGGATGGAATCCACCCCCAGGGTGCTGATCAGCTCGCGCTTCTGGATGTTCCAGTAGTCGAGGCTGAAGTTCATGCCGCGCTGCGGCTCCAGCACCGCGCCCAGCGAGAACTGGCGCGAGCGCTCGGGCTTGAGCTTGGGGTTGCTGAACTGGAAGGTGGCCCAGGTGTCGGAACAGTCGGTCACGGTGTTGCCGGGGTCGGCGGCCATGCACACCGGGTCCACCAGGGTGGCGGCGGTGCCCTGGGTGACCGGGCGGTAGAGGTCCGACAGGCTGGGCGCACGGAAGCCGGCGCCCACCGAGGCGCGCAGCAGCAGCTCCTTGGACGGCACGTATTTCAGGCCCAGCTTGGGGCTGGTGGCGCTGCCGGTGACCTGGTAGCGCTCGTAGCGCAGGGCGGCCTGCAGTTCCAGCTCCTTGGTGACCGGCGCGCTGAGCTCGGCGAAAACGCCGGCCACCTTGCGCGAATGGCCGAAGTCGGCATCCGGGCCCTGCGAGGTCTCGCCCAGGATCAGGTCCTGCGCCAGCGCATCGGACTGGCGGTAGTTCTGCTTCTCGCGGCGGAATTCGCCGCCCAGGGCCAGGGCCAGGTCGCCGCCGGCCAGGGCCCCGAGCGCGCGGCTGGCCTTGAAGTCCAGGCTGTCCATGCTGCCCTCGGCGCGCCGCACCTCGCCGCGGATCTGCGCCGCCTCGTACAGCGCCAGGCCGGCCGCGCTGGAGGGGCCGAAGGGGTTGAGCGTGCCGGCGGCAAAGCCGTCGCGGATCATGGGCTCGTTGAGATAGCCCTGGTGGTCGCGGTCGGAGACGGTGCTGCTGCTGTGGTTGAAGGCGACCTCGTAGTCCCACTTGGCGAGCGTGCCATTCACGCCGGCCACATAGCGCTGGTTGGTCGACACCAGCTCGCTGGTGCGCAGGCCGGCCTCGCTGAGCCGGGTGCGCACGGTCATGATGCGGTCTTCGTCGTCGGCCGCCAGCTTGGCCAGGCTGGTGCCGGCCAGCGCGGGCACCTTGGACACATCCATGTCGGCATCGACGCGATTCGGCGTGCCGGTGTACAGGGTCTTGGAGCGGCTCAGCGAGGCCTCGGCAAAGAACTGGTGGCCGCTGCCCAGATCGAACACGCCGCGCCCGAACAGGCTGGCCTTGTCGGACTCCGGGTAGAGCTCGATGTCGCGCATGTAGTCGTAGGTGCAGCCGTCCACGCCGCCGATGCCGTCCGGCAGGTAGAGCGAGGAGGGCGCATTGCAGCCCTTGGCCGCGGCCGGGTTGATGGTACGGCTGCTGATGACGCTCTTGCCATTGGTGGAGAAGCCGTCGGCAACGAGTGAGCGGCGCTGCGCGCTGCTGAGCCGGATATTGCCGGGGAAGGAGGCGCTGGAGAGCAGGTCCGGCAGGCGCTCGGGGATCTTCAGCTCGTCGATGAACTTGCGCTGGTTGGCGTTCAGGCTGCTGGTGCGCTGCAGGTCGATCACGCCGAACACATTGAAGCCGTCGCGGCTCACGTCGCCAGCGCCGCCGGCCACCGAGGCGGTGCGCTTGGCTCCGCCGCCCTCGCTGGTGCCGCCGGCACTGGCATTGAGCTCGACGCCGCGGTAGTCCTTGCGGGTGATGAAGTTGATCACGCCACCGATGGCATCGCTGCCGTAGAGCGCCGAGGCGCCGTCCAGCAGCACCTCGACGCGCTGGATCGCGGCGGCCGGAATGCTGTTGAGGTCCACGCCCGAGGCATCGCCGGGCGAGGCGAAGTTGGCCATGCGCCGGCCGTTCAGCAGCACCAGCGTGGACGACACGCCGATGCCGCGCAGATTGGCGCCATTCATGCCCATCTGGTCGCGGAAGCCGCCGTAGCCGATGCTGCCGCCGTCGGTCAGGTTGCTGGCGCTGGCGCTGAGCCGGGCGACGATCTCGGCCGCGGTGGTGAGGCCCTGCTTGGTGATGTCCTCGCGGCTGATCACCTGCACCGGCAGCGCGCCCTCGCTCTCCAGGCGCTTGATGGCGGAACCGGTGATCTCCACGCGGTTCAGCGTGTCGGTGCTCTGCGCCCAGGCCGGCAGGGCCAGCATCAGGGCCGCGGCCAGCGCGGTGCTGCGCATTTGCGGCGGCAGCGAAGATGCGGCGAGGTAGGGGCGCAGGGCTGGTTTCATGCTTGCTTCTCCAAGGGGGTGACGGGCAATTGAACGACGGAACGCGCCGGGCCAGTCTAGGAACAGCCGGCCCCGCGACCACCACGGGTTTTCGCGCCAAGTCGCTTGCTTGCAACTGGCTGTCGCTTCAAGGCAAGCCGCGCCGCGGCCGCTTGCGTGGAAGCGACATGTAGTTTTTCAATTGCGCGGCCGGCAGCGCCCCGCATGGCCGGGGCCACGCCGCGCTGCCATCATCGGCACCTAACGCGGCACTTGGCCATCACCAGCATGCAAAGCAACTCCCGACACCCCCTGAGACTCGGCGCGCAAGGCCTGACCCTCTTGCTGGCCAGCGCCTGCTGGCTGTCCGCGCAGGCCGCCACGCCCAGCGCAGCCAAGACGCCGCCCGCGCCCAAGACCCCGCCGGCGATCAGCCATGTGCTGGCCGCGCCGCCCGCCAGCGATGCGGCCGAGCCGGCCATCAAGGGCCATGCGGTGCCGATCGGCGGGGCGCTGAAGTCCGACAACGACGAGGTCTGGGGCCGGCTGGTGAGCCTGGCCGGCGGCAAGGGCGCGCGCTTCGTGGTGTTCGGCACCGCCGCGGAAGATCCGGAAAGCAGCGCCAAGCAGGTGGTGGAGCTGCTGCAGCGCCGCGGTGCGGTGGCCGAGGCCCTGCCGGTGGCGCCCAAGTTCGGCTGGGTGGACCTCAACAAGGTGGTGCGCGACCCGGCCCTGATCGCCAAGGTGCGCAATGCCAAGGGCGTGTTCTTCACCGGCGGCTCGCAGGAGCGCATCGTCGACGTGCTCTACCCCGGCGGCCATGCCACGCCCATGCTCGACGCGATCTGGGACGTCTACCGCCGCGGCGGGGTGGTGGCCGGCACCTCGGCCGGCGCCGCCATCATGAGCAAGGTGATGTTCCGCGACGCGCCCAGCGTCATCAGCATCATGAAGGGCAAGTGGACCGAGGGCAAGCAGATCGACCGCGGCCTCGGCTTCGTCGGCCCCGATCTGTTCGTCGACCAGCATTTCCTCAAGCGCGGCCGCTTCGGCCGCATGATCCCGCTGATGATGGCCAAGGGCTACAAGCTGGGCCTGGGCGTGGAGGAGAACTCGGCCGCGGTGATACGCGGCGACGAGGTCGAGGTGATCGGCGGCAAGGGCGCCCTGCTGGTGGATCTGACCGACGTGAAGAGCGACCCGACCCTGGGCGCGCTCAACCTCACCAATGCGCGCCTGACCTATCTGGACCATGGCGACCGCTTCAACCTGAAGACGCGCGTCACCACGCCGTCAGCCCTGAAGCTGCGCAGCCAGAGGCTCGAGCCCGGCGCACCCGACTTCAAGCCCTACTACACCGACCCGCTGTTCTATTCCGACATGCTGGGCGATTCGGCGATCTCCAACGCGATGAGCTATCTGATCGACAGCAACCTGCCCGAGGTGCGCGGCATCAGCTTCGAGGCCGCGCCCAAGCCGGGCGAGAGCCTGGCCGACCTGGGCTTCGTGTTCCGCCTCTACAAGGGCCCCGGCAGCATAGGCTGGAGCACCGACGAGCTGGGCCCCGAGGACTACACCGTCATCAACCTCTACCTCGACATCACCCCGGTGCGCCTGCCGCAGCCGCTCTACGGCCCCTGGGCGCCGGCCAACCGCGGCACCAGCCCCGCCGCGACCGAGCGCGACGGCAGCGCGCAATAGGCGGTCGGGCCATGCAGATCGTCCGCCATGCCCTGCTCCCGGCCACCCCGGGGCTGACACATGAACTCATCAGCCTGCATTACGGCCGCCCCGGCCACGGGCTCAAGGCCAGCATCCAGGCCTCGCTGCACGCCGACGAGGTACCGGGCATGCTGGTGGCCCAGCACCTGCGCGAGCTGCTGGACGAGCTGGAAGCCGCCGGCCGCATCGAGGGCGAGATCGTGCTGGTGCCGGCCGCCAACCCGCTGGGCATGAGCCAGTGGCAGCTGCGCGGCATGCAGGGCCGCTTCGAGTTCTACAGCGGCGAGAACTTCAACCGCCACTATGCCGACCTGGCCGAGCCGGTGGCACACCAGGTGCAAGGCCTGTTGGGGCCGGACCCGCTGGCCAATGTGCAGCTGGTGCGCGCGGCACTGCGCGAGGCGGTGGCCGCGCTACCGGCCGGCACCGTGCTGGCCAGCCTGCGCCGCACCCTGCTGAGCCTGGCGATCGATGCCGACATCGTGCTGGACCTGCATTGCGATGGCGAGGCCCTGCTGCATTTCTATACCGCCGAGGCGCTCTGGCCCGAGGCCGCCCTGCTGGGCCGCTGCCTGGGCGCCGAGCTGGCGCTGCTGGCCGATGCCTCGGGCGACGATCCCTTCGACGAGGCCTGCTCGATGGTCTGGGCGCGGCTGCGCGCGCGCCTGGCCAACGGCCCCAGCGCCGGCTGGCCGCTGCCGCTGGCCTGCCTGGCCGCCACCATCGAGCTGCGTGGCGAGGGCGATGTGCGCCACGAGCTGGCGCGCCGCGACGCACTGGCCATCGTGCATTACCTGGCCGAGCGCGGCCTCATCAGCGGCGCCGTGGCGCAGCTGCCCGAGCTGGCTTGCGAGGGCCTGCCGCTGTCGGGCTCGATGCCGCTGCTGGCGCCGCAGGGCGGGGTGCTGGTGTTCCTGCGCGAGGTCGGTGCGCGCCTGCGCGCCGGCGAGCCGGTGGCCGAGCTGATCGACCCCATCAGCGGCCAGCGCAGCATCGTCACGAGCCCCATCGACGGCCTGTTCTTCGCGCGCGAGAACCGCCGCATGGCGGTGCCCGGCATGCGCCTGGGCAAGGTGGTGGGCCGCCAGGCGCTGCGCGCCGGCAAGCTGCTGTCGGCCTGAGAGACTGTGCAGCATTGGCCTTAGGATGAGTCGGTGCCCGGCCCGATCAAACTGACGCGTTGCGCCTTCCTGCTGCTGCCCGGCTTCGGCCTGCAGACGCTGGCGGGCGCCATGGAGGCGCTGGCCGCCGCCAAGCAGCTGCTGGACGGCGAGGCCTACGAGAGCCTGCTGCTGGGGGCCGAGCGCAGCGTCACGGCCGGCGTGGGCGCACGCCTGCAATGCCAGCCGCTGGCCGAGCTGGGCCAGCTGGGCGAGGACGCGCGCGAGCCCGGCCTGGACGCGGTGTTCGTGGTCAGCGATGGCGCCTGGCAGGAGCAGGAGGCGCTGGCGCCCGCGCTGCTGCCCTGGTTGCGCGCCTGCGCCGCGCGCGGGCTGGTGCTGGGCGGCCTGGGCTGCGGCGCGGCCTGGCTGGCCGAGGCCGGCCTGCTGCGCGGCTACCGCGCCACGCTCAGCTGGCCGCATGGCGCGGCGCTGGCCGAGCGCCACCCCGAGGTGCTGCTGAGCCAGCATCTCTACGAGCTGGACCGCGACCGCCTCAGCTGCGCCGGCCAGCAGGCCAGCCAGGACCTGCTGCTGGCCTGGCTGGGCCAGCGCCACGGCGAGCGCATCGCGCAGGAGCTGGCCATGGCCCTGGGGCTGGAGCGCCTGCGCGGCCGCGACGAGCACCAGCGCCAGAGCGGCCGCCTGGGCGGCGCCGGCAACAACGGCGGCTCGGCCAAGCTGGCCGAGGCGGTGGCGCTGATGGAGGCCAATCTCGGCGAGCCGCTGTCCACCGAGGACATCGCCGGCCTGGTGGGCGTGTCGCGCCGCCAGCTGGAGCGCCTCTTCAAGCAGCATCTGGACACCCTGCCGGCGCGCTGGTACCTGAGCCTGCGGCTGGAGCGGGCGCGCCGCATGTTGCGCCAGACCAGCCAGTCGGTGCTGCAGATCGGCCTGTCCTGCGGCTTCGCCACCGCCTCGCACTTTTCCAACGCCTACCGCGCCGGCTTTGGCTGCACGCCGCGCGAGGAGCGCAGCCGCCAGAGCCAGGCCTGGCGCCCCCCGCATGAGGATTCGCCATCATGAGTGACCACCACCCGCTGTGCCGCTACCTGCTGCGCCCGGCCCTGCCCGCCGACCTGGCGGCGCTGGAGCGCCTGGCCCATGCCAGCGCGATCGGCATCTCCTCCCTGCCCAGCAACCGCGCGGCCCTGCAGGACAAGCTGGAGCGCTCGGCCCATGCCTTCGAAAGCGAGGACGACGCCACCGGCGAGGAGATCTATCTGTTCGTGCTGGAGGATCTGGCGCGCGACGGCGCCATCATCGGCACCAGCGGCATCGAGGCCAGCCCCGGCTTCCACGATCGCTTCTACAGCTACCGCAACGAGTTCATCGTGCAGGTGAGCCCCGAACTGGGCACGCGCAACCGCATCCACACCCTGCACCTGTGCCACGACCTCACCGGCGTGAGCCTGCTGACCGGCTTCCACATCGACCCCGCCTATGCCGACGGCCTGGCGCCGCAGCTGCTGTCACGCGCGCGCCTGCTCTTCATTGCGCAGTTCGCCGAGCGCTTCTCCGACCGCATCGCCTCCGAGAACCCCGGCCCGGCCGACGACAACGGCGGCTGCCCCTTCTGGGACGCGGTGGGGCGGCGCTTCTTCGACATGGACTACCCCAGCGCCGAGGCCCTCACCAGCGGCCGCAACAAGGCCTATATCGCCGAGCTGATGCCGCAGTCGCCGATCTATGTGCCGCTGCTGGACGAGCCCGCGCAATGGGCGCTGGGCCAGCTGCACGCGGTGGGCGAGCTGCCCTTCGCCATCCTGCTGGACGAGGGCTTCGAGGCCGACACCTATATCAACATCTACGACGGCGGCCCCACCGTGGAGGGGCGGCTGCAGACGCTCAAATCGGTGCGCCGCGCGCGCCGCCGGCCCAGCCAGGCCGGCACCCTGCAGCCCGGCGCGCGCTGGCAGCTGGTGAGCAACGGCCGGCGGCGCGATTTCCGAGCCGTGCTGCTGCCGGCCGATGCCGGCGCGGCCCTGACCCTGGACGAGGCCAGCGCCGCCGCGCTCGGGCTGCACATCGGCGAGCCGGTACTGGCCGCGCCACTGGACTGGGCGGGCCCGCCGGATGGCCCTGAGGAGCAAGCATGATGCAAGGCCAAGGCCTGCGCGTACGCGCGGTGAGCCCCAAGGACCTCGCCAGCGATGGCCTGCGCGCCTTGCTGCGCGCCGATACTGACACCACCCTGCCGGCAGCGGGCAGCGCCGAACAGTGGCTGCTGGTGGAGCAGACGGCCAGCGGCCAGCCGCTCGCCTGCCTGCGTCTGCGGGCGGGCATCGGCCTGCAGACTCCGCGCCACTGGTACCACGTGGGCTGTGTGGTGCACGCGGCCAAGCCACTGCGGCTGTTCCACCGCCAGACCACCCTGCTGCTGGGCAGCGACCATGCCGGCGCCAGCGAACTGGCCGATCTCTGCTGGGCGCGCGCGGGCCTGAGCCTGGCCGAGCAGGCCGCGGCCTTGCGCCTGCTGCTGCGCGGTGCGCTGCTGCAGCTGGCCGAGCAGCGCGCCGCGCACGGCAGCACCCTCATCATCGAACTGCCTGGCCAGCGCGACAGCGAGGGCCGTTCACCCTTCTGGCAAGGCCTGGGCCGGCACTTCTATGCCGGTGATGTGGTGGGCGATACGGCCAGCCTGGTGGCCCGCCATGGCCGCGACTGGCGCGCCCTGGTCGCCGTGCTGCTGCCACGCCAGCCGGTCTACGCCTCCTTCCTGCCGGCCGCCACGCAGGCGGCCATCGGCCAGGTGGATGCCTCGGCGACGCTGCTGCTGGAACTGCTGGGCGCCGAAGGCCTGGCCTACGACCACCATATCGGCATCATCGACGGCGGCCCGGTGCTCGCCGCCTGCATAGACCGCCTACCGGCGCTCAGCGCAGACCCGCGTTGATCTTTTCCAGCACCTCGCCGCCCGGGCAGAGCTCGGCCTCGCCCAGGGTGTTGAGCGGCCAGGCCACGGTGTTCAGGCCCAGGTGCAGATCGCGCGCCTCCGGGTCCACATAGAGCAGGCCGGTGGCGATCTCGCCGGCGGCGTGCAGGGCCTGCACCTGGTTCATCGCGGCGATGCGGTCGGTGGCGTCGTAGTCGGGCTTGACGCGGCGCAGCCGCATGGTGCTGCCGTCGTGTTGGGGCACGCACACCAGGTCCTCGTCGCCGCCCACGGTCTGCTCGGGCGCCAGATCGATGAAGTCGATGCGGCTGACCGCCTCGTTGTGCTCGCGCACATAGTCGTAGCTGCGCGTGCTGCCGGCATGGTTGTTGAAGGCCACGCAGGGGCTGATGACGTCGATGAAGGCGGCACCGCCATGGCGGATCGCGCCCTCGATCAGCGGCACCAGCTGGGCCTTGTCGCCGCTGAAGCCGCGCGCCACATAGGTGGCGCCCAGCTGCAGGGCCAGGCTCACCAGATCGATCGCGGCGTCGTGGTTGACCGCGCCCTTCTTGGCCACCGAGCCGCGGTCGGCGGTGGCGCTGAACTGGCCCTTGGTGAGGCCGTAGACGCCGTTGTTCTCGACGATGTAGACCATGCGCACGCCGCGCCGCATCGCATGCGCGAACTGGCCCAGGCCGATCGAGGCCGAGTCGCCATCGCCCGAGATGCCCAGGTAGAGCAGGCCGCGATTGGCCAGGTTGGCACCGGTCAGCACGCTGGGCATGCGGCCATGCACGGTGTTGAAGCCATGGCTGGCGCCGAGGAAATAGTCCGGCGTCTTGCTGGAGCAGCCGATGCCGCTGAGCTTGGCGACGCGGTGCGGCTCGATGTCGAGCTGCCAGCAGGCCTGCACGATGGCCGAGGAGACCGAATCGTGCCCGCAGCCGGCGCACAGGGTGGAGACCTTGCCCTCGTAGTCGCGCCGCGTGTAGCCGACGCGGTTCTTCGCCAGCGAGGGATGGTGGAGCTTGGGTTTGGCCAGGTAGGTCATTCGGCGGCTCTCCTAGCGCGGGGTGGTTGCCAAAGCATGGACATGGCGCGTGATCGCCTGCGTGATGAAGCGCGCGGTGATGGGCGTGCCGTCGAAGTGCAGCACCTTGGTCAGGCGCGCCGGCGCCACTTCCAGCTCGTTGATCAGCAGGGTGCGCATCTGCGCGTCGCGGTTCTGCTCCACCACGAAGACCTGGTCGTGGGCGGCGATGAAGTCGCGCACGCTCTGCGGGAAGGGGAAGGCGCGCAGGCGCAGGCCGTCGAGATGGATGTCGGCCGCGTCCAGCGCTTCCAGCGCCTCGTCCATGGCCGGCGCGGTGGAGCCGAAATAGATCACCCCGAGCCGCGTCTTCTGCGCCGCGGGCTTGAGCACCGGCTGCGGCACCAGCGTCGCGGCGGTGGCGAACTTGCGCAGCAGGCGCTCGACATTGCGCAGGTAGTCGGGTCCCGCCTCGGAGTAGCGCGCATATTCGTCGCGCGTGGTGCCGCGCGTGAAATAGGCGCCGCGCGTCGGGTGCGTGCCGGGCAGGGTGCGCCAGGGAATGCCGTCGCCGTCCACATCCTTGTAGCGGCCGAAATCCTTGCCGGCCTCCAGCTCCTCGGCCGTCATCACCTTGCCGCGGTCGTACGTGCGGCTCTCGTCCCAGGCCAGCGGCTCGCACAGGCGCTGGTTCATGCCGATGTCCAGATCGGTCATCACGAACACCGGGGTCTGCAGCCGGTCCGCCAGGTCCAGCGCCGCCGCCGCATGCTCGAAGCATTCGCGCGGGTCCTGCGGCAGCAGCAGCACATGCTTGGTGTCGCCATGCGAGGCATAGGCGCTGCTGATCAGGTCGGCCTGCTGGGTGCGCGTGGGCATGCCCGTGGAGGGGCCGCCGCGCTGCACATCGATGATGGTGAGCGGGATCTCGGCGAAATAGGCCAGGCCCAGGAACTCGGTCATCAGCGAGACGCCCGGCCCCGAGGTGGCGGTGAAGGCGCGTGCGCCGTTCCAGCCCGCGCCGGTGATCATGCCGATGGAGGCGATCTCGTCCTCGGCCTGCACGATGGCGTAGCGATGCTGGCCGGTGGCGGGGTCGACGCGGTACTTGCTGCAGTATTTGTCGAAGGCCTCGGCCACCGAGGACGAGGGCGTGATCGGGTACCAGGCGCACACGGTGGCGCCGCCGTACACGCAGCCCAGCGCCGCCGCGCTGTTGCCGTCGAGGAAGATGCGATTGCCCACCTTGTCGGCGCGCCGCACCTTCAGGCCCAGGCCTTTTCCATCGGGGGACGTGAGGTGGTCGCGCGCGAACTCGCGGCCCGCATGCAGGGCGCGCACATTCGAGTCCAGCAACTTCTCCTTGCCCCGGTACTGCTCGGCAAACAGCCTTTCGATCACCGCCGGGTCCATGTCCATCAGCTGCGAGAGCGCGCCCAGCACCATGATGTTCTTGAACAGCTGGCGCTGGCGCGAGTCCTCGTAGGTGGCGTTGCAGATCGCGGTGACCGGCATCGAGATCACCTCCACGTCCTTGCGGAAGGCCTCGGGCGGCAGCGGCTTGGTGCTGTCGTAGAACAGATAGCCGCCGGGGCTGATCTCCTTGACGTCCTGGTCCCAGGTCTGCGGGTTCATCGCCACCATCATGTCGACGCCGCCGCGCCGGCCCAGCCAGCCGGCCTCGGAGACGCGCACCTCGTACCAGGTGGGCAGGCCCTGGATATTGCTGGGGAAGATGTTGCGCGGGCTGACCGGCACGCCCATGCGCAGGATGGCCTTGGCGAACAGCTCGTTGGCCGAGGCCGAACCCGAGCCGTTGACGTTGGCGAACTTGACGACGAAGTCGTTGACGGCTTCGATGCGGCTCATGCTGTCACCTTCCTCTCTGCAAGCGGGGCACGTGCGGGGGTGTCGCGGCAGGCCGGCCCGGCCTTGGTGGTGAGCAGCAGGAACTTCTGCATGTCCCAGGCGCCGGTGGGGCAGCGCTCGGCGCACAGGCCGCAGTGCAGGCAGACGTCCTCGTCCTTCACCATCACGCGCGCGGTCTTCAGCGTGCCGCTGACGTAGAGGTCCTGGGCCAGGTTCAGCGCCGGTGCCTTGAGGCGCTGCCGCAAGTCCGCTTCCGCGCCGTTCTCGACAAAGCTGATGCTGTCCATCGGGCAGATGTCCACGCAGGCATCGCACTCGATGCAGAGCTTGTCGGTAAACACCGTCTGCACATCGCAGTTGAGGCAGCGCTGCGCCTCCTTGAAGGCGGTGGCGGCGTCGAAGCCCAGCTCCACCTCCACGCGGATGCTGGCCAGCGCCTTCTCGGCGGCGGCCCAGGGCACCTTGTGACGCAACTCGTTGGTGATGCCGTTGTCGTAGCTCCACTCGTGAATGCCCATCTTCTGCGAGAGCAGGTTGACATGCGGCGGCGGGCGCTTCGTCACCGGCTCGGCGTGCAGATAGCGGTCGATCGACACCGCCGCCTCGTGGCCATGCGCCACCGCGGTGATGATGTTCTTGGGGCCGAAGGCCGCATCGCCGCCGAAGAAGACCTGGGGCAGGCTGGATTGGAAGCTCTGTGCGTCCAGCAGCGGCAGGCCATGCTCGTTGAAGGCGATGCCCGCATCGCGCTCGATCCAGGGGAAGGCGTTCTCCTGGCCCACCGCGATCAGCACCTCGTCGCAGGGGATGCTGACTTCCTCGCCGGTCTGCGCCTTCTTGAAGCGCATGCCGGTGAGCTTGCCGCCCTCATGCTCGAAGGCCAGCGGCACATGGAAGTCCAGGATCGGGATGCCCTCATGCTCGGCATCCTCCTTCTCCCAGGGCGAGGCCTTCATCTGCGCATAGCCGCTGCGCACCGCCACCGTCACCGAGCTGGCGCCCAGGCGGCGCGCCGAGCGGCAGCAGTCCATCGCGGTATTGCCACCGCCCAGCACGATCACGCGCGGCTGCACGCTCGTGACATGGCCGAAGGAGACCGAGGCCAGCCAGTCGATGCCGATGCGGATGCGCTCGCCCGCCTCCTGGCGGCCGGGCAGTTGCAGGTCGCGCCCGCGCGGCGCGCCGCAGCCCACGAACACGGCGTCATAACCCTCGGCCAGCAGGGTGCGCATCGATTCGATGCGCCGGCCCGCGCGCAGCTCCACGCCCAGGCCCAGGATGTAGCCGCATTCCTCGTCGATCACGCTCTCGGGCAGGCGGAAACGCGGGATCTGGCTGCGGATGAAGCCGCCGGGCTTGGTCTCGCCATCGAACACGGTGACCGCATAGCCCTGGGTGGCGAGGTCGCGCGCCACCGTCAGCGAGGCCGGGCCGGCGCCCACGCAAGCCACCTTCTTGCCGTTGCGCGGCAGCGGCTTGGGCAGCAGGGCGCGCAGCTCCTGGCTCTTGTGGTCGGCCGCCACGCGCTTGAGGCGGCAGATCGCCACCGCCTCCGGCTTCTTCTCGCCGACGTTCTTTTCCTCCACCCGGCCGCGCCGGCAGGCGGGCTCGCAGGGGCGGTCGCAGGTACGGCCGAGCACACCGGGGAAGACGTTGGAGACCCAGTTCACCATATAGGCGTCGTCGTAACGCCCCTGGCCGATCAGGCGGATGTACTCGGGGACGGGCGTGTGGGCCGGGCAGGCCCACTGACAATCAACGACCTTGTGGAAATAGGCCGGGTCTTGGGTATCGCTGCGCTGCACCTGGGTCGCCTCCTGTGCTGGAACGGTGCGAGGCACTCACCAACTCCGGGCGTCGTGCGCCAAGCTGGGGCCTCACTACGCGGGCCAGTCTACGCCGGGTGCACCGGCTTGGGAGACGCGGGCAAACCCGCCCAGGCACAAAGCTGGGCAAAGACTGACACGCGTCAAACCCGTGCCGGCGCTCAGCGCCGGCCGCGCGTCTGCCACAAGGGCTTCTTGCCCTTGAGATGCCGCTCGATGCCGTCGTTGAGGCGGCTGCGCAGGTCCACCACCGCGTCCACCTGGCCGAAGATGCCGGGGAAGCGCAGGTCCAGCCACAGCCACAGCGTGCAGCTGCGCAGCGCCTGTTCCATGCGGTCGAGGCGGCTGTGCTCGTCCACGTCTTCCAGGAACCAGGGCGAGCCGGCCGAGCCGGTGACGGCGTGGCGGTGCGTCCAGTCGAGGAACTCCTGCACCTGCGCGTCGGTGCGCGTGTCCACCGGCGCCTGGGCGTAGATGAAGCGCTGCTTCAGGCCCAGCGTGCCGGCGCTGCGGTCCAGCTGATCGGCCAGCTCCAGCATCTGCTCCAGCTCGGCCACCGCGAAATGGGCATCGTCCAGGCGCAGCTGGTCCATGAAGACGTCCAGCACCGCGCGCAGCTTGTTGAGGCCCATGCGGTCGGCGATGGTGGAGACATGCCACCAGTTGGGCGCCACCGCGGCCTTGAAGTCGCGCGGCGCACGCGGCTGCTTGGGCAGCAGTTCCTTGAGGGTGCGCGCGGCGCTGGGCTCGGCCTCGCGCAGCACGCCGCAGAAGCCCTCGTCGTGCATGCCGTAGCGGCCCGCGCGGCCGGCGATCTGGTGCACCTCGGAGACGCTCAGCGCGCGGTCGGCCTGGCCGTCGAACTTGGTCATAGTGCTGAAGAGCACGCGGCGGATCGGCAGGTTCAGGCCCATGCCGATGGCGTCGGTGGCCACCAGGATATGGCTGGCGCCATTGGCAAAGCGCTCGGCCTCGCGGCGCCGCACCTCGGGCGGCAGGGCGCCGTAGATCACCGAGACCGGATGGCCCGCCTGTGCGATCTGGTCGCGCAGCATCAGCACCTCGCGGCGGCTGAAGGCCACCACCGCATCGCCCTTCTTGAGCGCCGCGATCGGCACCGCCGCGGGCAGCAGCTGCACCTCCTGCTTGCGCTCGAAGTGCCGCACCGTGCAGCGCTCGCCGCACAGGCCCAGCAGGTTCTCGATCGCCGGCACCGCATAGGCCGAGCAGATGATGATGACCTCGTTGGCCGGCACCGCCACGATGGCCTGGGTCCAGGCCCAGCCGCGGTAGAGATCGAACAGCATCTGCGCCTCGTCGATCACCGCCACGTCGATGGGCTTGTTGGTGTTGACCATCTCGATGGTGCTGGAGACCACGCGCGCGCCATCGGCCGGCACGTTCTCCTCGCCGGTGAGCAGCGAGCAGGGCACGCCGCGGCCCACCAGGCGGTCGCGGCCCTCCAGCGCCAGCAGGCGCAGCGGCGCCAGGTAGGCGCCATCATGCGCGGCCGCCAGGCGCTCGAAGGCCGCATGGGTCTTGCCGCTGTTGGGCGGGCCCACATAGAGCGTGACGCTGCGCTGCATGCGGCGCGCCACGTCGAAGGTGTCGGGATAGCCCTGGAAGGCCAGCTCGCTGGTGAGGCCGGCGAGGGTGTTGAGCTCGGCCACGCGGTGTTCCCAGCGGTCCTGCGCGCGCGTGCAGCCGGCCTTCAGCTCGGCCAGGGCCTGCGGCGTGGCGCATTCGGCCTGCAGGCGCGGCAGCAGCGAATCGAGGTGTTCCTCGTGGAAGGCCTCGCTGCGCGCCAGCAGGCCCTGCAGATGCGCTTGCAGCTCGGCCGCCTGGGCATAGCGCGGCGCGGTGCCCAGCGCGGCCTTGAGCGCGGCCGCCTCGCCGCTGCGGTAGAAGTCCCACACGGGCGCCTCGTCCTGCGGCACGCGGTAGGCCACCGGCACGCGCCAGCCGGGGCGGTCCAGCGTCAGCGTCTGGCTGCACAAGCGGCTCCAGGCCAGGCCCTCGCGGCGCAGGCCCAGCGCCTCCAGCTGGGCCGTGCGCTGCTGCATCTGCGCGCGCACCGTGGGCGCCGTTCCCACCACGTCCAGATGGCGCAGCGCCGTGGCCATCAGCGCGGGGGCGATCCAGCGGCTGGGGCGCGTGCCCGCCACGGCCTTCTGCAGCAGGATCAGGCCCAGGCGATCCAGCTCGTCCTCATGGGCGTCGCCGAAATCGGCCGGCGTGCAGACCTGCGGCAGCTGGTAGGCGGCCTGGCGTATGCGCTGCAACTCCTCCAGGCCGATCTCGGCGGGCAGGCGGCTGGCATGGCGGGGATGAGGCAGGAGCTTGGTAATGGGCATGGAGAGCGTGCCGGCTTGAGGGGCACGCGGAGCAAAGAGAGTTACTTGGAAGCCCGGGCCAGCACTTCGGCCTGCCACAGCTTGGTCAGCTTCTTCGCCTCCCAGGCCCAGATGGCGGGATGCAGGGCGCGCGAGGCCTTGTACTGGCTGCCGTCGATCAGGCCGCGCGCCACATCGGGGGTCAGCTCCAGGCTGTCGACGCGGATCGGGCGCGCATGGCCGCGCGCCAGATTGGCCTGGCCGGCATCGCTGAAGATGTATTCGCGCGTCAGCATGGCCGCATTGGGATGCGGCGCATGCTTGTTGATGATGGTGGTGTAGCCGCTGGTGATCGAGCCGTCCTCGGGAATGAAGACCTCGTAGTCGCCCGGGTTGGGCACGCGCTTGCGCATCGCCAGCGCGACGAAGTCCCACATCACATGCACATCGGCGAGGTTTTGGTTCATCGGCACCGGGCCGGGGTAGATGTAGAGCAGCCTCCCCTCGCGGTGCATGGGCGCGAACTGGGCCAGCGCGGGCTGCAGCTGGGTTTCGTTGCCACCCAGGGCCACGGCCGCCGCCAGCACCGCGGCATTCGCCTGCGCGCTCGGGCCCACCTCGCCCAGCAGCACGCGGTACTGGCCCTTGAACAGCGCCTGCCAGCTGCGCGGCGGCTTGGGCAGGCGGCGGGTGTTGACCATGAAGGCGATGGTGCCGGTATAGGCCAGCGCCCAATGGCCATCGGGATCCTTGGCCCAGTCGGGAATCTCGGCCCAGCTGCTGGGCTTGTAGGGGCGCGTCACGCCGCGGCTGCGTGCAATCGCGCCGAACTCGAAGCCGACATCACCGATGTCCACCGTGGCGGCCTTGCCCTCGGCCTCCAGCAGCGCGATTTCCTCGCCGCTGGTCATGTTGCGGTCGCTGTGCACCAGGCCGTGCAGGCGGCGCAGCTCGGCCCAGGTATCGCGCCAGTTGGCCCAGCTGTCCGGCATGCCCAGGCTGTGGATGCGGCCCTCGGCACGGGCGGCACGCTCCAGCTCCTTGAGCGTGGGCAGCTCGGCCCAGGCCGACCGCGACGGCGCGGCCATGCCGGTTGCGAGCAGGGCCATCAGGCGGCGGCGGTTCATCAGCGTGCGGAAGTGGGGGAAGGTGGCGGGCAAGCGGGCATTTTCGCCGCAAAAGCCGCCGCGACCCAGGGGGGCCCTAAAACCGCGTGCCCAGGGTCAGGTCCAGGCCGGGAAAGGTCATGCGCTCGAACAGCTCGTTGACGCGCTCGGCGCTCCAGTCCTGCGCCTCGTCCATCCACCACACCAGCATCGACCAGAGCGCCCCCACCACGTACTGGGTGGCCAGATCCACCGCCGCGCCGCCCTGGCCGGGCGGCTGCCCCTGCGCGAGCTCGGCATGCACCAGGGCGCGCAGCATGGCGCGCATATGGCGCTCCACGCTCACCTCGCTCTCGCGCGCCACCGTCATGCGGTAGAGCTGGCGGTGGCTGGCCAGATGCTGGAAGAAGGCCAGGCTGAAGCCCAGACGCCGATCCGGCGCACGCGCCGACTCCAGCCAGCCGCGCAGCCCCTGCACGCTGTGGCCCAGCAGCTCGTCCTTGCTCTCGAAATGGGCATAGAAGGTGGCACGGCCGACGCCGGCGCGGTCCAGCAGGTTCTGGATCGTCAGGCGCTCGTAGCCGCGCTCGCACATCAGCGAGAAGAGGGCTTCCAGCAGGAGCTCGCGGCTGCGTTGCGCGCGGCGATCGGGCGGTTTGACAACAAGTTCTGGCATGTTCTCGAACAAAGCGGTGCTGGATATTCGCTAACGAACAGGCGCTGCCGGCTTGTTCGGGGCTTTTGGTCTGCTGAACAGTATGTTCGGGTCCATGCCAAGCAACAAGAGCAGCGACCCGATGCCGCAAGACCTGACCCCCGCCCTGATCGCCCTGCACGGCGTGAGCAAGCGCTACGCATCGGCGGCGCGCCCCTGCACCGCGCTGCAAGACCTGAGCCTGCGCATCCAGCCGGGCGAATGCGTGGCCGTGATGGGCCCCTCAGGCAGCGGCAAGACCACCCTGATCAATCTGCTCACCGGCATCGACAGCCCCAGCAGCGGCGAGATCCTGGTGGCCGGCCAGCCCATCCACCGCATGAGCCAGGAGGCGCTGACGCGCTGGCGCGGCCGCCAGGTGGGCGTGGTGTTCCAGTTCTTCCAGCTGCTGCCGACGCTGACGGTGGCCGAGAACGTGATGCTGCCGATGGACTTCTGCGGCAGCTACCCGGCCCGCGAGCGCCGCCCACGCGCCCTCGATCTGCTGCAGCGCCTGGGCATCGTCGAGCATGCCGACAAGCTGCCGGCCGAGCTCTCGGGCGGCCAGCAGCAGCGCGCCGCGATCGCCCGGGCGCTGGCCAACGACCCGGCCATCCTGGTGGCCGACGAGCCCACCGGCAATCTCGACTCCGCCACCGCCGATGAGGTGATGGGCCTGCTGGCGGGACTCACGCGCGAAGGCAAGACGGTGCTGACCGTGACCCACGAGCGCGAGCTGGGGCACTTCTTCACGCGCACCCTGCTGCTGCGCGACGGCCGGCTGGTGCACGACTCGGCCACCGCGCGGGTGGCGGCATGAGCCCGCGCTGGACCAAGATCTGGCGCGATATGCAGCACAGCGGTGGCCGCATGGCGCTGATCGTGGCGGCGCTGGCGGCCAGCATGGCCGGCGTGGTGACGATGCTGAGCGCCTACCTGGTGCTGGCGCGCGAGGTGCCGCTCAACTACCTGGGCACCCAGCCCGCCGCGGCCCAGCTGGAGCTGCAGCACGAGCCCTCGGCTGCGCTGCTGCAGCGCCTGCGCGCCCGGCCCGGCGTGCGCGGCGCCGAGCTGGGCGGCACTCTGCTTGGCCGCATCCAGGTCGGCCCGCAGGGTTGGATGCCGCTGATGCTGTTCGTGGTGCCGGATTTCGAGGCCTGGCAGATCAACCGCGTGCACGCCGACAGCGGCAGCTGGCCGCCGCCGCCCGGTAGCCTGCTGATCGAGCGCAGCGCCATGGCCATGAGCCAAGCCCGCGTGGGCAGCCAGGTGCAGGTCGAGCTGCCCGCGGCCGGCCGCATCGGCATCGGCGTGGCTGGCACCGTGCACGACCCCGGCGTGGCGCCGGCCTGGCAGGAGCAGACCGTCTACGCCTATGTCAGCCAGGCCACGCTGGCGCAGCGCGGCCAGCCGCTGCCGCTGAACCTGCTCAAGCTGCGGCTGCACGACGATGCCGAGCTGCCGGCGATCGAGGCCGAGGTGCAGCGGCTCGCCGCCTGGCTGGCCGAGCAGGGCGAGCCGGTGCTGCAGGCGCGCATCCCGCCGCCGCGCCTGCACCCGCACCAGTCGCAGATGATGACGGTGGTGGGCATGCTGCTGATCTTCAGCCTGCTGGGCCTGCTGCTGGGCGCGGTGCTGACGGCCAGCACCATCGGCGGCCTGCTGGCCCAGCAGCGGCGCCAGATCGCCATCATGAAGGCGATCGGCGCGCGCTCGGCCCAGATCGCCACGCTCTATCTGCTGATGGTGGGCCTGCTGGGCCTGGCCGCCGTGGCGATCGGCTGGCCGCTCGGCTGGGCGGCCGGGCGCGGCCTGATGAGCCTGGTGGCGCAGCTGCTCAATCTGCGCCTGGACAGCCTGGCCCTGCCCGGCTGGATGCTGCCCGCCAGCGTGGGCGTCGGCATCGTCGCGCCGCTGCTGGCCACGCTGCTGCCGATCTGGCTGGCGGCACGGCGCACCGTGCGCGCCGCCATCGACGACCATGGCGTGAGCGCCAGCGCCGCGGCCGACAGCGGCGGCCTGGCCCGGCTGCTGGCGCGCCTGAGCCTGGGCGATGCGGCCCTGACCCTGGCGCTGCGCAACACCTTCCGACGCCGCGCCCGCCTGGTCATGACCCTGCTGCTGCTGGGCGGCGCGGGTGCCATGTTCATCACCAGCCTGAACCTGCGTGCGGCCTGGGAGGCGCGCGTGCAGGAGGCGGCGGCCGACCGGCATTTCGATCTCGAGCTGCGCCTGGAACAGCCGCAGCCGCTGGCGCGGCTGGAGCCGCTGTTGCGCGGCGCCCTGCCGGGCCTGCGCGCGTTCGAATCCTGGAGCATCAGCGCCACCTCCCTGCATCAGGGCGGCGGGCTGGAGGTGGTGCACAGCTATCCCGACGGCGGCCATGGCAGCCTGGCGCTGCGCGCCGCACCGCCCGCCACCGCCCTGATCGCGCACCGCCTCGGCGCCGGCCGCTGGCTGCGCGCGGGCGAGCGCGGCAGCGTGGTGCTCAACAGCGGCGCCAGCCAGGCGTCAGGCCTGCGCGGCGCGCGGCCGGGCGACTGGCTGGACCTGGAGATCGCGGGCCGGCCGCAGCGCCTGCTGGTGGTAGGCATCATCAAGGAGCCGCTCACCCCCAGCGCCCTCTACACCACGCCGGAAAGCTATGCCGAGCTGACCGGCACGGCCGGCCACAGCAATGCCCTGCGCATCGCGCTGCGGGATGGCAGCGACACCGAGCAGAGTGCCACGGCGCTGGTGGCCGCGCTGGAAGGGGCCGGCATGGGCGTGAAGTTCCTGCTCACCGAAGCGCGCTTTGGCGCCGCCCAGGGTGGCCATGTCTACATCCTCGTCTACGCCCTCGCCTTCATCGCCGGCCTGATGGCCGTGGTGGGCCTGCTGGGCCTGGCCTCTGCGCTGGGCAGCGCGGTGCTGGAACGCACCCGCGAGTTTGGCGTGCTGCGCACCATCGGCGCGGGCTCGGCCGCGGTGCTGCGCAGCGTGCTGGCCGAGGGCCTGGTGATCGCCCTGCTGAGCGTGCTGCTGGCCCTGCTGCTCGCCACTGGGCTCTCGGCCCGCGTGGGCGCGGTGCTGGGCGCGATCTCGCCACAGCAACTGCTGCTGCAGCTCTCACCGCTGGCGCTGGGCCTGTGGTTGCTGTTGCTGCTGCCCGGCGCGCTGCTGGTGAGCGCCTGGCCGGCGCGCCGCGCCGCGCGGCTGACGATACGCGAAACCCTCAACAGCTACTGATGCCAACAACGCCATGAACAAGAAACTTGCTCTCGCCCTGCTGTGGGCCCTCCTGCTCGTGCTGCTGGCCGGTGCCGCCGTCTGGCTGCTCGGCGACGTCGATGCGCTGGCGCTGCTGAAGCGGCTGCACGGCCGCTGAGCGGAGGGGCCAGCCAGGCCCTGCGTCAGCGCGTGGCCCGGTCGATGCGGCGCTGCTGCAGGTCCACCTCGCCGGGCGGGGTCAGCAGATCGCGCACCGTCGGCAGCGAGGCCGGTGCCGACGCGGCCACCGCCGCGACCGGCGCCGCGATCACCGTCACCGTGCCACGCGTCATGGCCACCTCCTCGCTGCCGGCCGGGCAGGGCGCGCTGCTGTACTGCACCGCCGCGCCCTTGACGCATTTGTGCACCGCCTCGACACCGCGGCCCGGCACGAGCGCGCGACCGGCCTCCACGGCCTGGTGCAAGCGGGCGCGGGCCTGCTCGGGATAGGCCAGGCCCAGGCCCAGCAGCAGGCACAGCGCGACGGCAAGCAGTGGCAAGGCCTTGCGCATGGCTCAGTCCTGAAAGATGGCGCGTGCCGCCACCTGGCGCAGATTCAGCGGCAGCGCGTTCACGAGCGCAAGAATCTCGATGCTGCGATCGCAGTCCTGGCGCCGCTGGCCCTTGCGGCCGGCCTGGAACAGGCCCGCCAGAATGGCCGGTGCGCGCTCGCCCAGACGGTGCTGCAGCACCACCTGCTCGTTGGCATTCACCGGGCGGAAGTCGGCGCCCTCGCCCTGCATCGCGGCCTGCACCAGCCAGGCGCTTTCCCGGCCGATCAGCGCTTCGTCCAGCTGACGCTTGACGCCCGCCTGCCCGGCCAGCAGCGCCGCGCATTGCATCGGGCCCAGCTGGCGGGCACTCTTGAGTTGATCGCTCCAGATCGCCAGATAAGCGACCCGGAGTTCGTTGCCGGCGCTTTGCAGCAGCCCGGGCAGCAGGGCGGCGACGAGCGCCTGGCCCTCGGCCTGCACCAGACCCTCGTCGCCCTGCGCGAGCGCCGCCGCCATGCGCTCGGCCGCGGCATCGATGAGGCCGGGCAGATAGCGATTCAGCCAGTACCAGCCGGGGTGTCCGCGCAGGTGCTCGGCGATCTCGAAGCGCGCATCGGCCGCCTCCGCCGCCGGCAGGGCCACGTCCAGCGTGGCCGGTGCGGGGTCGAGCAGGCCGGCGTCCTCCCATTGCGTGCGCGCAAGCTGCCAGCGCGAACCCGGGCCGGCCTGCAGCAGCCGCGCGATGAGGGGCTCGGGCAGACCCAGGGCTCGGTAGCGCGACGCCAGCTCGACGGCCACCGGCCCCGCCAGCAGCGGGCTCAACAGGCCCGTGGCGGCACCGCTCAGGCTCACCGCCGCGGCCGGCACGATCTGACGCTCGGCGCCCGCCAGAAAGATCAGCGCGCAGACGCCTTCGCAGTTGCCGGTCACCCGCGTGCGCAGCTTGCGGGCATGCACGAAATCGGCGATGCGCTGGGCCTCGGCCAGGCGCCCGCCGGAAGACTCCAGCTCCAGCACCCTGAGGCGCTTGGCGTCGGCCGCGATGCGCATGAACTCGGCCCCGTCACCGCGCCCGAGCGGGCCCTTCAGCGCGAGGCGGCCGCCATCCTCGGACAGCGTGATGGCGGCGTTGCCGAGCGGATCGCTGCCACCGGCCAGCTGCAGATACTGCCCGGCCCGCGGCAACACATCGACGACGCTGGCGATCAGCACCAGGCCCGTCAGCACGACCAGGGCCGCATGCGTCGCGAGCGCGCGGCGCGGGTCGGGCCCCGAGCGCGCATAGGCGCTGGCGGCGCGCCAGCAGCCCGGCACGGCCCAGCACAGCGCCAGCAACAGCAGTGCCCAGACCGCCAGCAGGGCCGCGCTGCCCAGGCTCAGCAGCGAACCCAGCACGTTGACCTGCATCGCCAGGCCCAGCGCGGCGGCCAGCAGCGGCAGCGCCACCAGCACGGTGTTGAGCCAGAAGCTGACGGCCAAGGGCAGCTCACCCAGCCAGTGCGACAGCAGATAGGCCCGCAGCGGTGCAAGCGCCGGTGCGGCGCCGGACTCCGCCGGCCTGGCCGGCGCGCTGCGCACCACGGCCGTACCGGCGAACTTGTCGTGCAAGCCCTGGCGCGCCGGGTGGATCGCGGTCCACAACAGGCCCAGACCCAGGGGCAGGGCCGACAGCAACCAGAACAGCCAGCGCAATGCCAGCCGGCCCAGGGCGGGTCGGCCGCCATCGGACGCATCGACGATGCGGAGCGCGCAGATCAGCTTGCCCGGCGTGGCGCCGCAGGCATGCCAGAAACCCAGCACCAGCGCGCTGGGCAGCAGCCATTTCACGGCGGCCAGGGTCAGCGCCGCCAGCGTGCCGGGGCCGGCGCCGAGGGCATCGCCGCGCAGCAGCCAGCCCAGCGGCGCCAGCACCATATAGAGCAGCAGCAGATCGATGGCGAGCGCCATCGCACGGACCTTCAGACCCGCAGGTTTCAACTCTTGCACGCCCACCCTTCGCCCCGGTTTGCCGGGTTTGTTATCTGTCTTGCGCCCGCTGTCGCGGCGTTAGGCGATGGTAGCCGAATGCGCCGGCTTATTTGTAGAAGGCCTCCACCTTGCCCTTGAGCTTGATCATCAGCGGATGGCCCTTGCGGTCCACGGTGCGGCCGGCGGGCACCTTGACCCAGCCTTCGCTGATGCAGTACTCCTCGACATCGAAGCGCTCCTTGCCGTTCAGGCGGATGCCGATGTCGCGCTCGAACACGGCGGCATCGTGGAAGGGGCTGCGCGGGTCCACCGAAAGGCGGTCGGGCATGGCGGGGCTGGCTTGGGCTGCGTCGGTCATGGGGGTTCTGGATCTCGAATAGAGGATGGGTAAGGCGTGATTTTCCAGGATTTGGCGCGCGGGCTTGTCCGGGCGCAACAAGCTTGCAGCGCCAGGCTTGCAAGCGTGCTGCCGCGGCCTAGCTTATGAATAGGGGGTTCTTCCCCCGGCTGCCGAAAGGAGTGCGCCATGTTCAAGCATCTGCTCCTGCCTACCGACGGTTCCGCCGCCTCCGAGTTGGTGATCGCCAAGGCCATGATGCTGGCCCAGGAATGCGGCGCCAGGGTCACGGGCCTGCACGTGATCCAGCCCTTCCATGTGTTCGCCTATGACGTCGAGATGGTCGAGGACACCAAGGTGACCTATATGGCCCAGGCCGAGGCGCGCGCCGCGCGCTATCTGGCGGCCATCAGCAAGGCCGCCGCCGAGTGCAAGGTGGCTTGCGATGTGCTGTCGGTGGCCGACGAACATCCCTTCGAGGCCATCATCCGCACCGCCAAGGCGCGCGAATGCGACCTCATCACGATGGCCTCGCATGGCCGGCGCGGCTTCAAGTCGATGCTGCTGGGCAGCGAGACCCAGAAGGTGCTGACGCACAGCAATGTGCCGGTGCTGGTGTGGCGCTGAGGCCCCTCAGGGCAGCGGGCGCTCCGGCCCCTGCGTGCCCTGGGCGCGCGCCGACAGATAGGCGTAGAGGTCGGCGATATGGGCGTTGACCTCCGGGTTGCCCTGCCAGGCGGGCATGCTGAGCGCGCCGGCCTGGCGTTGCAGCACCGCTTCGATGAGGGCGTCGCGCGCGGCGCCCTCGCTGCCGGCCTGCGCGGCCGGCAGGTTCCAGTCATAACGCTGCAAGACCAGGCCCACGAAGCGGCGTGAGCCCATCTGCTGCACGCGCGGCAGCAGGTCGGGCGCGCCCGCCGTGCCGGTGGCGGCGGGGCCGTGGCAGCGCGCACATTTGTCCTGGAACACGCGCCAGCCGGTGTAGACCGAGCCGGGCGGCCTGGCCTGGCGGGCCAGCTCCTGCGCCGGTTGCAGGTTCTGCACCTCGACGGCGCAGGCGCTCAGCAATGCGGCCGCGATCGCGACGATTGAAAGCTTGCTCATGGTCGGCACCTCCAGTGCTTGGCTGCCAGGCCCGATTGTGAGCCGCGCCCGAGGCCGGGCCTTGCCCTGCCTCAAGGCCTGGCCACCACCCGCGCCAGCGCCTGCTGCGCGCCCGTCACCGCCGCGATGCGCTCGCGCAGATAGCTGGCCAGGCGCGGCTGCTGGCTCTGCGCCACATTGAAGCGCAGGTGCGGATCGCCCGCGCCGTCGGCCATGAAGGTGGCGCCGCGCACCAGCAGGATCTGGTTGCGGTAGGCGTCCTGCACCAGGGTCTCGACATCCACCCCCGGCGGCAGCGCGGCCCACAGGAACAGGCCGCCCTCGCTGGGCGTGTCGATCTGCATGCCGGCCTCGCCCAGCTGCCTGAGGCAGCTGTTGCGCGCCGTGATGAGCTTGCGCTGCAGGCGCTCCAGATGCTTGCGCCAGCGGCCCGCGGCGAGCAGCTCCAGGAACACCAGCTCGTTGAGCGCGGCGGTGGTCAGCACCTGGTAGATCTTTTCGCGCAGCAGGGCGCGCAGCAGCGCGGGCTCGGCGGCCATATAGCCCACCCGCAGCGCCGGGCTCACCGCCTTGCAGAAGCTGGAGTAGTAGATCACCCGGTCCAGCCCCGAGAGCGCGGCCAGCCGGGTCGGGTGACCGGGGTGGAAATGGCCCTGCACATCGTCCTCGGCGATCAGCAGGCCATGGCGCTGGGCCAGCATCAGCAGACGGTGCAGATTGGCCGGGCTGCTGCCCCAGCCGGTGGGGTTGTGCAGGGTGGTCTGGACGAAGAGCAGGCGCGGCTTGTGCACGCGGCAGGCGGTCTCGAGCTCGTCCAGATCGATGCCATCGGGGCGGCGCGTGATCGGCAGCAGGCGCAGGCCCAGCTCGCGCAGGCGGCCGAACATCAGGAAGTAGCCGGGGTTCTCCACCAGCACGGTATCGCCGGGCTGCAGCAGGGCACGGCAGATCAGGTCGATCGCATGGGTGCCGCCGAAGGTGGTGAGCACGCGGCCGGCATCCGCGGCGATGCCCTGGCTGCGCAGCAGCATGGCGATGCGCTCGCGCAGCTCGGGCAGGCCCTGGGGCGGGCAGCGCGTGGCCATGCCGGCGGGGCTGCGCGCCAGCGCGCGCGTCAGCGTGCTGGCCGGCACGGCGTCCTGCAGCCAGCTGGCGGGCAGGGCGCCGCTGCTGGCCAGCAGCAGGCCGGCGCGCTGGTCGTTGGCCTGCTGGGCCAGCCACACGGGCTCCTGCTCCTCACCCGCCTCCAGCGCCGCGGCATCGGGCAGCAACGCGGCCACCCCGGCATTGACGAAATAGCCCGCCGTGCCCTGGCTGTCGATCAGGCCCGCGGCGGCGAGCCGGTCGTAGGCCGCCACCACGGTGTTGGGGCTCACCGCCAGCTGCGCCGCCAGCTGCCGTATCGACATCAGCCTGGCACCGGCCGGCAGCTGGCCGCCCAGCATCAGGCCGCGCAGGCGCGCCTCGATCTGATCGGCCAGCGGGGTGGGGGAGTTGCGGTCGATGGAGAACATCGCGACCAGTCTAGGCCAGGAACTTGATCGCCAGCACCAGCAGCGTGCCGCCCATGCTCAGGTTGAAGACGCGGCGCTTGCGCGGGTCGTCCAGCCAGCGCCGGATCGCCACGCCGAACAGGGCCCAGCTGGAGCTGCAGGGAAAGCCGATCACCGAGCCCAGCAGCGCCGCCACCAGGCCGCCCTGCAGCGGGCCGAGGCCGGCGGGCATGAAGACCGAGGCGATCGTCACCGCCTTGACCCAGCTCTTGGGATTCACCGCCTGGAACATCAGGCCCTGCCAGAAGCTGGCCGGCCGGGGCGCAGCACCGCTGCTGACGATGCCGCCGGCGCCGCTGAGCTTCCAGGCCAGCACGATCAGGTAGAGCGCGCCCGCGATGCGCAGCCCGTCCTGCAGCAGCGGTGCGCTGGCGAACAGCCTGCCCAGGCCCAGGCAGCAGACCAAGGTCTGCAGCGCCACGCCGATATTGATGCCCAGGATCTGCGGCAGCGCGCCGCGGTAGCCGAAGTTGGCGCCCGAGGTGGTGAGCATGACGTTGTTGGGCCCCGGGGTGCTGGACATCACGAAGCAGTAGGTCATCAAGGGCAGCAGTTCAGACATCGGCGCGGGCTCCTGGTTCAAGGTCCGCAAAGCCTAAGAGGGGCCCGCCGCCGCACCAAGAGACAAGCGCGCCCGCACGGCGCGCTGCTGTATCAGCCCGGCGCCTGATACACCAGCACCTTGAGCGCGCGCTCGGCCGAGATGTCGGCAAAGGCCGCGGGGTTGGCCAGGCGCTGCCGGAACACCAGCTCGGGTGCCAGCGCCTGCATCTGCTCCTGTAGGAAGGCCATGCCCAGCTTGGGCGTGTTGAGGCACAGCAGGGCCTGACCGCCCGGCGCCAGCAGCTCGGGCAGGCGGCGCATCAGGCGCGCGTAGTCCTTGCTGGCGACGAAGCTGCCCTTCTGGTGGCTGGGCGGATCGAGGATGACGAGCTGGTAGGGGCCGCCGCGCGTGATCTTGCCCCAGGAGTTGAAGATGTCGTGGGCCAGGAAGCTGGCGCCCGCGGCCAGCCCGTTGAGCTGGTGGTTGCGCTGGCCGATCGCGAGCGCGCCGGCGCTCATGTCCATGTTCAGCACCTGGCGCGCGCCCGCCCGCAGCGCCACCACCGAGAACGCGCAGCTGTAGGCGAACAGGTTCAGCACCTTGGCACCCGGGCGGGCGGCCATCTGCTCGCCCACCCAGCGCCGGCCCTCGGCCATGTCGAGAAAGAGGCCGTGGTTCTGGCCCTTGAGCACATGCACCAGGTAGCGCAGGCCCTGCTCGCTCACCACATGCGGCGCGGGCACGCTGCCCGCCATCAGGCGCGTCTCGGCCTGGCCCTCGTGCCGGCATTGGTAGACCCAGTTGAGCGCCTGGCCCGGGGCCAGGTCTTGCCAGCGCGCCGCCAGCGCCGCCTGCACGGCCGCCAGTTCGGGCGCGCTGGCGGGCGCGAAGCTGGTGAGCAGGAACACCGGCGGGAATGCGTCCAGCGCCCATTGCTCGCAGCCGGCATGCAGGCCGCCGCGGCCGTGGAAGATGCGCTGGGCCTCGGTGGGCAGGGCCATGGTGGCGATGGCGGAGAGCAGGGCTTGCATGGGGGCGGCGTTGATGGGTCAACACGGATTGTCAGCGCCGGCAGTTTCGCCGACAGTCGCGGCTTGTTCCCAACGCCCGTCCAAGGCCCGCCCGTGTCCTCCGCTTCCACCCTCGACCTTGCCCCCATGGCAGCGC
>NZ_JBYTBE010000018.1:0-102617 GCF_058788955.1 Roseateles sp. FW301-B2 | reverse complement strand
TCCTTGCCCAGGTGGGCAATCGCGCCGCTGGTGGGGCCGACGTGGCCGATCTTCACGACCAGGTCTTGCGCCATCGCCGTGCCGCACAGCACGGCCGCGACGGCGCCCACGATCACATTCAACTTGACTTGCATGTATTACCTCCGAGTTGGAAGAAGGAGAGCTTATTAACGTTGAATTCTCAACGAGCGCAAACATACCCCAATTCCACCCCTTACTCCAGGGGGAAACTCTGGAAAACCGCATGCCGTCTGATGCGTTCCCGCTGTCGTTTACCCGTACTTACCCTGCCGGTTTCATATGGGGTGCATCGATATGTGGCACAGCCGCACCGAGTTGGCACGCCACGCGAGGGGCAAGACCTGACCCCTGTGCCTAGCGCCGAGCCCCGCCAGTCCGCGATTCAGTCGCTGACGACGTGATGCGAGACCTGGCAACCCAGCTCGCGATAGCGCTTGAAGCGCATGCGCCCGGCCTGCACCTGCTGCTCGTCGCGCGACACCACCTCCAGCACGCGCTCGAAGGTGTCGAAGGCAGGCGGCAGGTCCGAACCCAGGTTGAGCAGCATGTGCCGGTGCGGGATCGACTCCACCCGCTCGGCCAGCACCACCGGGGTGCGCTGCAAGGCGGGCCTGAGCGGCGCGTCCGCCACGCGCACATGCGGGACGAACTCGGTCGGCTCGAAGGTCCAGAGCGCGGCGTCCAGCCGCTCCAGCACGGCTGGCGGCCCCAGCACCCCGACGCGTGCGCCGCTCAGCTGCGCCTTGCGCAGCAGGCGGCACACATAGGGCAGGCGGTCGGCCACATTGGTGTAGAAGCTCACCTCTGCCATACGCCGACTCCTGCCTCCCCGCTCGCTCAACGAACCTGCGACAGCACGAAGTGCGTCAACAGGCCCACCGGGCGGCCGGTGCCGCCCTTGGCGGCGCCACCCTTCCAGGCCGTGCCGGCGATGTCGAGATGGCCCCAGCGGTACTTGCTGGCGAAGCGCTTGAGGAACATGGCCGCGGTGATCGAGCCACCGGCGCGCGAGCCCACATTGGCCACATCGGCGAAGTTGCTCTTCAGGCCTTCCTCGTACTCTTCGTCCAGCGGCATGCGCCAGCACAGATCCTGCGCGGCTTCGCCCGCCGCCAGCAGCGAGGCTGCCAGCTCGTCATCGCTCGCGTACATGCCGCTGCGCACGCCGCCCAGCGCGATCACGCAGGCGCCCGTCAGCGTCGCCACGTCCACCACCACCGCCGGCTTGAAGCGCTCGGCATAGGTCAGCGCGTCGCACAGGATCAAGCGGCCCTCGGCGTCGGTGTTGAGGATTTCGATGGTCTGGCCCGACATCGAGGTCACCACATCGCCCGGCTTGAGCGCGCGCCCGCTGGGCATGTTCTCGCAGGCCGCGATGATGGCCACCAGATTGATCTTGGGCTTGAGTTCGGCCACGGCGCGCAGCGTGCCCAGCACGCTGGCCGCGCCGCCCATGTCGAACTTCATCTCATCCATCTCCGCGCCCGGCTTGAGCGAGATCCCACCCGAGTCGAAGGTGATGCCCTTGCCCACCAGCACCACCGGCGCCTGCGTCTTGGCCGCACCCTCGTAGCGCGCCACGATGAAGCGCAGCGGCTCGTCCGAGCCCTTGGCCACCGACAGGAAGGAGCCCATGCCCAGCTTCTCGCAGGCCTTGTGATCCAGCACCTCGACCTTCAGCCCATGCGTGCGACCCAGAGCCTTGACCTCGTCGGCCAGATAGCTGGGCGTGCAATAGTTGCCCGGGCGGTTGGCGGCCTCGCGCGCCAGCTCGATGCCCTCGGCAATCGCCAGACCACGGGCCAGGCCGGTCTTCACGGCCTTGGCATCGTCCTTGCCGGCCAGCAGGCTGAGCTTGTTGAAGGCACCGGCCTTGGGCGCGCTCGGCTTGGTATGGCGGTAGACGTAGACGGCATCGCGCACGGCCAGCACGGTCTGCTCGACCAGCGCGTCGCTCACAGCGTCGAAACCAGCGAAGGCGATCGCCGCATGCGCGGCGCCACGGCCCTTCAGCTGGCCCACCGCGTTCTGCACCGCGGCACGTGCCGTCTTCACCGTGGCCTTGCCGGCGGCGGCGAACACCACGCGCGCAGCCTTCACGCCGGCCGGGCGCAGCAAGGTCAGGGCCTTGCCGGCCTTGAATTCAAAATCCCCCAGCTTGACCGCATCCTTGAGCAGGGTGCTCAGGGCTGCATCCAAACCAGCGGGCACGGCCTCGCCCGCCACGATCACCACCAGCGCATCCGCTGACACATTGGCCAATGCATCCAGGGACGCAGTCTGAGTACGGAAGTCCATAATGTCGAGAAATAGATAAAGTGCCCGGATGTTATTCGATTCCACCGTACGCAAGGAGTTGGCCAGAAGCTTCGGCGTCACCCTCGTCGTCATCCTCACCATCGTGCTGACGATGATGCTGATCAAGACCCTGGGCCTGGCGGCGGGCGGCAATGTCGCCCCCCAGCATGTGCTCTACCTGCTGGGCTATATGTCGCTGGCGCACCTGCCCACGATGCTGAGCCTGTCGCTCTTCATCGCCATCGTCGCCACGCTGGGCCGCATGTACCGCGAGTCCGAGATGACGATCTGGTTTGCCAGCGGCGTCGGGCTGGGCCGCTTCGTCAAACCGGTGCTGCGCACCGCCTGGCCGGTGGTGCTGGCGGTGGCGGTGCTGATGATGATCATCTGGCCCTGGGGCAACCAGAACAGCAGCCAGCTGCGCGAGCTGTACGAGCAGCGCAGCGATCTGTCGCGGGTCGCGCCCGGCCAGTTCCAGAGTTCGGCCGACGGCTCGCGCGTGTTCTTCATCGAGCGCGACAGCGCCGACGACAAGACCGCGCGCAATGTCTTCATCCTGATGAACTCCGAGCGCAGCGAATCGGTCACCACCTCGCTGAAGGGCCATATCGAAACGGCCAAGGACCAGCGCTTCCTGGTGCTCGAGCATGGCCAACGCAATGAGCAGGACCCCCAATCCGGCGCCAAGGCCCTGGCGCGCTTCGAGGAATACAAATTGCTCGTGGACAACCAGGCCATGCGCGCCACCGACCAACGCCCGCCCAAGGCGATCGGCACGCTCGAGTTGCTGGACAAGCCGATCCCGCGCAACCAGGGCGAGCTGACCTGGCGTTTCGGCATGGCGCTGGGCTGCGTCAACCTGATGCTGCTGGGCATCGGCATCTCGGCCAGCAACCCGCGCCGCGCCAGCAACTGGAACCTGCTGTTCGCCCTGCTCGGCTTCGTGGTCTATTTCAACCTCATCAACCTCTCGCAGTCCTGGGTTGCCAGCGGCCGCATGAGTATGGCCGGCGCCCTGCTGGCGGTGCATGGCAGCGGCTTCGCGCTGGCCCTGGGCCTGCTGTGGTGGCGCGACCAGGGCAACCGCCTGTGCCTGCCCAGGCGCAAGCCCCGCTTGGCCGGGGGCGGCGCATGAGGACGGTACGCCGCCTGCTCTACCGCGATGTGTTCGGCGCCGTGTCCTTCGTGATGCTGGGCTTTCTGTCGCTGTTCTTCTTCGTCGACTTCGTGGACGACCTGGACCGCATGAACCGGGTCGGCGCCGGCGCCGCCCAGGCGGCCTGGCTGTCGCTGCTCAAGGTGCCCGGCAATGTCTACGAGCTGGCGCCCTTCGCCATCCTGATCGGCACCATCTACAGCCTGGCGCGCCTGGCGCAGTCGAGCGAGTTCACCATCCTGCGCACCGCCGGCCTCGGGCCCGGGCGCGCGCTGGGCCTGCTCGCCAGCCTGGCACTGATGTTCGCGGCCCTCACCTTCGTGATCGGCGACTACATCGCCCCCCTGACCGGGCGCGAGGCGATGGTGGCGCGCGCACGCAATGCCGGCGCCGCGGTGAGCGAGAGCGGCGCCTGGCTGAAGGACAAGCTCAGCACCCCCGCCGGCGAATGGAGCTACTCGGTCCATGTGCAGCGCGCGCGCGCTGGCGGCCTGCTGGAGCAGATCCGCATCTTCGAGTTCGATGCCCAGGGCGGCCTGGTAACGCGCCTGTCGGCCCAGAGCGCCAAGGTCTCGAACATCGGCGTCTGGACGCTCGAGGGCGTGAGCGCCACGCAATGGCGGCAGACCGGCAGCCCGCTGCTGAGCCTGGCGCCCGGCAAGGAAGCGGCGCCGGCGGCAAGACCTGGCACCGGGCCGGCGCCGGCGGGCCTGCTGGAACATCGGCTGGCGCAACTGCCCTGGCACAGCAGCCTCACCCTCGGGGTGGTGACGGCCGCGGTGCTGCCGGCGGCCAATATGTCGACGCTGGAGCTGTACCGCTACACCGAGCATCTCTCGGCCCAGGAGCAGTCGGCCCAGGCCCACAACATCCAGTTCTGGCGCAAGGCCTTCTACCCGATCGCCTGCATGGTGATGGTGGCCCTGGCCCTGCCCTTTGCCTATCTGCACGGCCGCGCCGGCGGCATCAGCCTGAAGGTGTTTGGCGGCATCATGCTGGGCATCAGCTTCGTGCTGATCAACAACCTGGCGGGCCATCTGGGCCTGCTGAAGAACTGGACGCCCTGGGCCGTGGCCGCAGCGCCCAGTCTGTTCTATATGGGCATCTCGCTGGCCGCCTTCGGCTGGCTGGTGCGGTACCGGTGACGACGATGGATGGCCTGCTCCTGTTTGCCCATGGCGCCCGCGACCCCGCCTGGGCCCGCCCCTTCCAGGAAGTGGCGCGCCGCATCCGCCTGGCGCGCCCAGCGCTGCCGCTGCAGCTGGCCTTTCTGGAGCTGATGCAGCCGGACATCGAAAGCGCCGCGCTGCAGCTGGCCGAGGCCGGCTGCACGCGCGTGCACATCGTGCCGCTCTTCCTCGGCGCCAGCGGCCATGTGCGGCGCGACGTGCCGCCGCTGGTGGACAAATTGCGCGCCGCCTGGGGCGAGCGCGTGCAATGGCTGCTGCATCCCGCCATCGGCGAGCAGGACGCGCTGATGCAGGCGATGGCAGATCTCAGCCTGGGGCTGCTGAACGCCGGCTCGGCGAACGAGGGCCACGCGCCATGAACCTGCATCAATTCCGTTTTGTCCAGGAGGCGGCGCGCCGCAACCTCAACCTCACCGAGACCGCCAAGGCCTTGTTCACCTCGCAGCCCGGCGTCTCCAAGGCCATCCTGGAGCTGGAAGAGGAGCTCGGCGTCGACATCTTCTCGCGCCACGGCAAGCGCCTGCGCAGCATCACCGAGCCCGGCCAGCAGGTGCTCAAGGCCATCGAGGTCATCATGCGCGAGGTCGGCAACCTCAAGCGCATCGGCGAGGAGTATTCCAAGCAGGATGCCGGCACGCTCTCCATCGCCACCACCCACACCCAGGCGCGCTATGTGCTGCCCGGGCCGGTGGCGCAGCTGCGGCGCCAGTACCCGCAGGTCAATGTGAGCCTGCACCAGGGCAACCCCGAGCAGGTCGCGCGCATGCTGGTCGACGAGACCGCCGATGTCGGCCTCGCCACCGAGTCGCTCAGCGAGTTCGAGGAACTGATCTCCCTGCCCTGCTACGAATGGCAGCATGTGCTGGTGGTGCCCGCCGGCCATCCCTTGGCGCTGGTCGAGCGCCCCACGCTGGAGCAACTGGCGGCCGAACCCCTGGTGAGCTACCACCCCAGCTTCACCGGCCGCACCCGCATCGACCGCGCCTTTGCCGCGCGCCACCTGCAGCCCAATATCGTGCTAGAGGCGATCGACTCCGACGTCATCAAGACCTATGTGCGCCTAGGCATGGGCGCGGGCATCGTGGCCGAGATGGCGGTGCGCGACGATCCGCCGGGCGGCGACCTGGTGGCGAAGCCGCTGGGCCATCTGTTCGGCCAGAACGTGGCCCGCATCGCCTTCAAGCGCGGCGCCTATCTGCGCAACTATGTCTATGCCTTTGCCGAACTGCTGTCCGAGCGCCTCAACAAGCACCTGCTGCAACGCGCCCTGAACGGCCAGGCCAGCGACTACGAACTCTGAGTCTTACGCCCGTCCCGTCTTGCCGATGACCACGCCACCCACGCTTGCATCCCGCCTGCCCGATGTGGGCACCACCATCTTCACGCGCATGTCGGCGCTGGCCCAGCAGCACCAGGCCGTCAACCTGGGCCAGGGTTTTCCGGATTTCGACTGCGACCCGGCCCTGATCGATGCGGTGGACGCGGCCATGCGCGCCGGCCACAACCAGTACCCGATGATGAGCGGCGTGCCGGCGCTGCGCGAGGCGGTGGCGGCCAAGCTGCAGCGGCTCTACGGCCATGCCTATGACGCCGGCCGCGAGATCACCATCACCGCCGGTGCCACCCAGGCCATCTTCACCGCCCTGCTCGCCATCGTGCATCCGGGCGACGAGGTGATCGTGCTGGAACCCTGCTACGACAGCTATGCGCCCAACATCCAGCTGGCCGGCGGCCGCGTGCGGCGCGTGTCCTTGGACCCGCACAGCTTCCGTCCGGACTTCGCGCGCATCCGCGCGGCGCTGGGCGAGCGCACCCGCGCCATCGTCATCAACAGCCCGCACAACCCCAGCGGCACGGTCTGGAGCGATGCCGACATGCGCGCGCTCGCCGCGCTGCTGGAGGGCACCCAGGTGCTGGTGATCAGCGACGAGGTCTACGAGCACATGGTGTTCGACGGCCAGCCGCACCAGAGCGCGGCGCGCTACCCGGCGCTGGCGGCGCGCAGCCTGATCGTCTCCAGCTTCGGCAAGACCTACCATGTCACCGGCTGGAAGGTCGGCTATGTGGCCGCGCCGGCCGCCCTCACGGCGGAGTTCCGCAAGGTGCATCAGTACAACGTGTTCACCGTCAACACGCCGATGCAGCATGGCCTGGCGCGCTACCTCGACGACCCCAGGCCCTATCTGGACCTGCCGGCCTTCTACCAGCGCAAGCGCGACCTGTTCCGCGCCGGCCTGGCGCGCACGCCGCTGCGCCTGCTGCCCTGCGAAGGCACTTATTTTCAATGCGTGGACTACAGCGCCGTGAGCGAGCTGCCGGAAGAGGCCTTCTGCGATTGGCTGACGCGCGAGATCGGCGTCGCGGCGATTCCGATGGCGGCATTTGGCGGCGCCGACCGCCACGAGCGCGTGGTGCGCTTCTGCTTCGCCAAGCGCGACGAGACGCTCAATAAGGCGCTGGAGCTGCTCGCCAGGCTGTGAATCAGGCCTGCTGCGCCGGCGGCGCGGCCGGCTCGTCCAGCGAGATGTCCACGTCGATGGGCGAGCTGGCCTGCGGCGTGCTCTGCCAGACCATGGTGGCCATCATGCCCGCGCCCGCGGCGGCCGCGGCACTGCCCGATCCGTCCAGCGGCAGGAACACATCGATGTCATCGCCGCGCACCTCATGCTCGGAGATGTCGCGCGCCACCGCATACAGCATCAGCAGATCACGGTAGGCCGGCAGATTCAGGCCGGCCTCGCCAAGCGCATCGCGCGAGAGCAGCGCCTGCACGGCCGCCATGCTCACGCCGGCATCGTGCCAGCAGGCCTGCAGGCGGCGCAGCACCTCGGGATAGGCCTCCAGGCCGTGGCCCTCGTTCAGATCCTCGCTCCAGGCCGGCGCGCGCGCATCGAAGCGCTCGGCAAAGCGCTCGGCCAGCGCGGCAAAGGCGGCGCGATCGCCGCGGCGCTGGTGAATCTCCAGCAGCTTCAGATAGGGCAGGCCGTTGCCATCCGCCTGCTCGAGGCGCTCGGTGAGCAGTTCGACGGCGGCGTCCTCCTGGCCCAGCACGAGGAAGAAGTCCACCTGCTGTTCCAGGTCGATCAATTCCTCCACCGTCACCATGCGCTGCGCGTCCAGCTGCCGCACCGGTGCGGCGCTGGGCGCATGCAGGGCAGCCGGCTGCGTGGGCAGGCCCTGGTTGATCAGTTGCACGCTGAGCGGTTCCTGCTCGGCAGCGGCGGCAGGCTCGCCCAGGTCCAGCAGGCCGGGCAAGGACATGGTGCGCTCGTCGGGCGGCGTGGACAAAGCGCCCGGCACGGTGGTATCCAGCGCCTCGGGAGGCATGGCGGGCGCCATGCGCGGCGCGGCGGGAGCGGCCGGCGCAGGCGCCACGGCCGCGGGCGCCGCTGCGCTCGCCTCGGGCCTGGAGCCGGACCACCAGGCCTCGCCATGCTGGCGCCGCTCGCGCCGCAGGGTCAGGCCCAGATAGGTGCAGGCGCCGGCCAGGGCCAGGCTGAGGGCCAGCAGGCCGAGGCTGAAGGGGTTGCTGTACTGCGCACGCTGGGCCTGCTCCAGCTGCACGCGCAGGGCCAGCAGGCGTTCCTGCGTCTGGCGCTGTTCGGCCTGCAGCTTGGCAAAACTCTGCTCTAGCTTGACCATGCGCTCGCTCGCCTCGGCCGGCATACTGGCCGCGCCGCTGGCGGCGCTGGCAGCCTGGGCAGCCTGCAGGGAGCTGGATTCGAGCAGCGCTTCGGGCGCCTCGAGGCTCAGCCTGCCGCCGCCGGCCTTCGGAGCACTGGCGGCCTGCGCGGCGACGGCCACGCTGGTGCGCGTGCGCGTGCTGCGCCTGGGTTTGGTGGTTTCGGCGCTTGGGCCACTTGCGGCGCTTGACCCCGCCGCGCCATCGCCGGCCGTGCTGCGGGGGCCCGCCGCCGGGGCACGCTTGGCGCGCGGCTTCGGTGCGGCGGCACTTGCCGCCTGCTCGGGCGCCGCCAAGGTGGCCAGCTCCTGCGCCGACAGCAGGCTGGCCGGCTTGGCATTGGCGGTCGCCAGCGCGGCCTGCAGGGCGGGTGAGTATTCGCGCAACTCGGCGCTGGGCATGCGTGCACTGCCCGCGTCAGGCAAGGACGGCGCGCCGCTCGCGGGCGGGTCGATGAAGGCGGTGTACTGGCGCGTGAAGCGCGCCGGGCAGCCCACCGCCAGATTCACGGTCACCAGCGGCTCGTCAATCTGCACCACCGTCTGCAAGCGCACCAGGCGCACCGAGCTTTCGTCCTCGCCCTCGAGCTGGATCTGCACCAGATTGGCCGGCATGCGGGCATCGCCGGCCAGCACCTCGGCACGCACGCAATCGCGCGTCAGCGTTTCGCCGCGCGCAAGTTGCAGGGGGAAGGTCAGGCTCAGCGGTTGGCCCAGGGCCGACAGGGTCTGCGGACGCCCCACCCCCACCGCATGGGCGTTGGTCCATCCGCCGGCAAGAAGTGCAAGCAGGAGGGTGCGCAGTCTGGCGGACGCAGCGCCGGCCTGCGGCGCTGGTTTGGCTCGGTCCATTCCCGGGATCTGTGTTGTTCTGCGGGGCACTCTAGCATGAGGCCCCGCGCCGGCGCCGCCGGAATGCTCTGCGGGCCGCACGCTGTTTCGTCGCGCCCACAGTCAGGGTGTTGAAACCTCAGCTGGCATAGCCGGGCAGGCGGCGATCCAGACGGCGCAGCAGCCCCGGCCAGGCCAGCGCCCCGCCCAGGCCCTTGGTCACCTGCGCGGCCTGCTGCTGGGCGCCGCCGATGATGGCCGGGTTCACCTGCACCAGCTCGCCGCCGCCACTTTGCGCGCGCAGCTGGATCGCGCACACGCTCTCGAACAGATACATCGCCAGAAAGGCATCGGCGACGCTGGCTCCCAGCGTCAGCAGGCCATGGTTGCGCAGCATCAGGTAGTTCTTGGCGCCCAGGTCGGCCACCAGGCGCGGCTTCTCGTCCTCGCGCAGCGCCACGCCCTCGTAGTCGTGATAGCCCAGGCTGGAGAGCACGAAGATCGACTGCTGCGAGAGCGGCAGCACACCGCCCCGCTGCGCCGACACCGCCACGCCGTTGAGCGTGTGCGTGTGCAGCACGCAGCCGGCATCGGCGCGCGCCGCGTGCACGGCGCTGTGGATGGTGAAGCCGGCCGGGTTCACCGGATAGGGGCTGTCGTCCAGCTTGTTGCCCTGCATGTCGACCTTCACCAGGCTGGAGGCAGTGATCTCCTCGAACATCATGCCGTAGGGGTTGATGAGGAACTGATCGTGCTGGCCGGGCAGGCGCGCGCTGATGTGGGTGAAGACGAGATCGTCCCAGCCGAACAGCGCCACCAGGCGGTAGGCCGCCGCCAGGTCCACGCGCAAGCCCCATTCGGCCGCGCCGAAACGCTGCTGACCCTCGAGTTGTTCGGCATCTGCGGGCATCTTGGTCTCCTGCTTCAGTAGGTTTTGGTGAGTCGTACACAATAGGGAAGGACGGCCATGTGGAGCTGTCACGTCAGCGACTAAGCATGAATAGCCCGGTTCTTACAATTCCCGAACGCAGCAACATCGAGTCGGGGTCGTGGTTCTCAAAACTCTCACTGCCCTTGCGCAGCGACATCCTCTCCCGTGCCACGGTCCGACGCCTCAGCGACGACGCCCTGCTCTCCTGCCGTGGCGAGCCGGCCGAGGAATGGGTGGGCGTGGCCAAGGGCGCGGTGCGCATCAGCTCGGTCTCGCTCTCGGGCAAGCAGATCACCCTCACCTATGTGGAGCCCGGCACCTGGTTCGGCGACATCTCGCTGTTCGACGGCCTGCCGCGCACCCACGATGCCACCGCGCATGGCGACACCACCCTGCTGGTGGTGCGCAAACCCGATTTCCGCGAACTGCTGGCGCGCCACTCCGAGCTCTACGAGGCGCTGCTGCGCCTGAACTGCCGGCGCCTGCGCCTGATGTTCGACGTGGTGGAAGACCTCAACACGCGGCCGCTGGCCTCGCGCCTGGCCAAGCAGATCCTGCTGCTGGCGCGCAGCTATGGCGTGCCGCAGGGCGAGGAAATCCGCATCGGCCTGCAGCTGGCGCAGGAAGACCTGGCGCAGATGCTGGGCGCCTCGCGCCAGCGCGTCAACCAGGAGCTCAAGGGCTTCGAGCGCGACGGTGCGGTGCGCGTCGAGCCCACGCGCCTGGTGGTGCTGAGCAAGGAAAAATTGATGGCGATCGCCGCCAAGTAGTGAGCCCGGCCACGCCGCCCGGGTCGCCGCACTGAATTCACTGCAATCAGGAGACCCATGGAAGCGTTCACCGGCACCCGTGCCCCCTCACATTCGATCGACAACGAGGCCCTGGCCGCCTGGCTCGGCAGCCAGGTGCCAGGTTTTGCCGGCCCGCTCAGCATCGAGCAGTTCAAGGGCGGCCAGTCCAATCCCACCTACAAGCTCGTCACGCCGGGCCAGACCTATGTGATGCGCGCCAAGCCGGCGCCGGCGGCCAAGCTGTTGCCCTCGGCCCACGCCATCGAGCGCGAATACATGGTGATGCGCGCGCTGCAGGACACCGAGGTGCCGGTGCCGCGCATGCTGGCCTTGTGCGAGGACGAGAGCGTGATCGGCCGCGCCTTCTACATCATGGAGTTCGTGCAGGGCCGCGTGCTGTGGGACCAGTCCCTGCCCGGCATGACGAATGCCGAACGCGCCGCGCATTACGAGGAGATGAACCGCGTCATCGCCGCGCTGCACAAGGTCGACGTGCAGGCGGTGGGCCTGGCCGGCTATGGCAAGCCGGGCAACTACTTCGAGCGTCAGATCGGGCGCTGGAGCAAGCAGTACCAAGCCTCCATCACCCAGCCCATCGAGGCGATGGACCGCCTGATCGAATGGCTGCCGGCGCATATCCCCGAGTCGGCGCGCGACCCGCGCGAGGTGTCCATCGTGCATGGCGATTTCCGCCTCGACAACCTGGTGTTCCACCCCACCGAGCCGCGCGTGCTGGCGGTGCTGGACTGGGAGCTCTCCACGCTGGGCCACCCGCTGGCCGACTTCAGCTACCACTGCATGTCCTGGCACATCCGCACCTCGGGCACGGCACGCGGCCTGGGCGGCGTGGACATCGCGGCGCTGGGCATCCCCGACGAGCAGAGCTATGTGCGCCGCTACTGCGAGCGCACCGGCCGCATCGACCCGGCGCTGGTGACGAAGGACTGGAACTTCTACCTGGCTTACAACCTGTTCCGCATCGCCGCCATCCTGCAGGGCATAGCCAAGCGCGCCGAGGACGGCACCGCCTCCAGCGCCCAGGCGCGCGAGGCCGGCGCCGGCGCACGGCCGCTGGCCGAGCTGGGCTGGCAGTTCGCGCAGCGCGGCTGAGCGCTGGCCTTCAGTGAGCCGGCCGCGCCAGCGGCGGCTCGTCCTCGGGCGTCTGGCTCTGCCAGGCCACCGAGGTGGTGGTGGGCCAGGGCCCGCCCTCGCTGAGGCGCAGGTTGACGCGCTGGGCCGCGTGGCAGGCCACCTCCAGCAGCTTCACCAGCGACTGGATCTGCGGCAGCGAGGCCTCGGCCATGGTGGTGCGCAAATAGAGGTTGCCGCGCAGGCTCATCATCACGAAGGGCCGCTCGTCGGGCAGCAGATCCTGACTGGCCTGGGCCAGCGCCTCGTTCAACTCGCCCTCCAGCCAGGCGGCCGGCAGTTCGCGCGTCACGCCCAGGGCGCCGAAGCGCTGGCGCACCAGCTTGGAGGTGAAGCCATTGAACTTGGGGAACATCACCAGCCAGCGCATCTCCTCCGGCGTGTCGGTGTCGACGCGGGTCTTGAGCGTGTCGGTATAGGCCTCGAAGACGGTCTTCTCCAGCGTCTCCATCAGCTGGCGGCACAGCACCATCATCTGCAGGTCGCCGCTCAGGCGCAGCTCGCAGCGCATGCGCAGCTCATGGCCCGGCAGATAGCCGCGCTGCGACGGGCCCCACTCGATGCGCAGGGGCCCGGGCAAGGCGCGCGGGAACTCGAGCACGAAGCCCTCGCCGTCGCGCGAATGGCGCAGCCCACCGCCGCGACCCTCGGCCCATTCGGCGATGGGCTTCCAGCGCGCCGCGTTGGCACGAGCCACAAACCATTGCTTGACTTGCTTAATTACCATGAGACGTGACAATGCGATGACAGCGTGAGAACCATCACCAGTGCAGGATGGAGCGACCGAATGATCGAAGTGTATTCATGGGCCACGCCCAACGGCCACAAGGTTCACATCATGTTGGAAGAATGCGCGCTGCCCTATCGGGTGATCCCCGTGGACATTGGCACGGGAGCCCAGTTCGACACCAAGTTCCTCACCATCAGCCCCAACAACAAGATCCCGGCCATCATCGACCCGCAGGGCCCCGATGCCGCACCGATCTCGCTGTTCGAATCCGGCGCCATCCTGCTCTACCTGGCCGGCAAGACCGGCAAGCTGCTGCCCGCCGACACGCGCGGCAAGTACGAGGTGCTGCAATGGTTGATGTTCCAGATGGGCAGCGTCGGCCCCATGCTGGGCCAGGCCCACCACTTCCGCATCTATGCGCCCGAGAAGATCGCGTACGCGATCGAGCGCTACACCAACGAGGCCAAGCGCCTGTACGGCGTCATCAACAAGCGCCTGGCCTCCAGCCGCTACATCGGCGGCAAGGACTACAGCATTGCCGACATCGCCGTCTTTCCCTGGCTGCGCTCCTGGAAGAACCAGGGCGTGGAACTGAAGGACTATCCGCACCTGAAGGGCTGGTTCGACGAGATCGCCTCGCGCCCGGCCGTGCAGCGCGGCGTCGAGGTGTTGGCCCAGCAGCGCAAGCCCTTGATGGACGACAAGGCGCGCGAGATGCTGTTCGGCGCCACCCAGTACAAGCGGCACTGAGCGGCGGCGGCGCCGGGCTCAGTCGCCCAGCAGCTGCTGCACGCGTTCGCGGCGCAGGCCCTTGAGCGCCGGCGCCAGCGCCGCGTAGGTCTCGTAGTCCATCGGCTTGGCGGCGTCGCCATGCTCGGCGGCAAAGCCGGCGGCCAGGCCCTGCATCGCGGCGGCGCTGGCCCGCTCCTCGGCCTGGCCCGCCACCGGCTGCAGGCCGGCGACGCGCTCCGACAAGCCCGCCCGCGCCTGCTGCAGCTGCAGCTGGGCCTGGGCCAGCCGAGCCAGGGTCTCGCGCTGCGCGGCCGCACCATCCAGCCGCCATTGCGCCGGCTGCAGCGCCTCGCCCAGCGGCTCCAGGCGCGCCCGCACCAGCTGCCCGCTGGGGAAGCGCCGCCCGTCGCCCTTCAGGCTGAGGCCCTCGCGCAGCGCCGGCCAGGTGGCCTCGGCGACGCTGAACTGCAGCTCGCCGCCCGGGGCCGACACGCGCACGCCGGCGGGCGCGAGCAACTGGTCGATGCGGCGCAGCTGCGCCTGCGGGCCCGCGGCGGGGTCGATCGGCACATTGATGGTGGCGGCGCGGCCGGGCAGCGCCAACCGCAGGGTCTCCGGGCCATCGTCGCGCAGCGAGGCCAGATCCAGGCCGCGGATCGCAAAGCGCTGGCGCGCCTGGCCGGGCTCCACCAGGCGCAGCTGTGCGTCCAGCACGCCGGCCTGCGGGCGCTGCAGCCAGGCCAGGGTCAGGTCTTGCAGCCGCCGCTGCAGGGCGGCCGGTTCGGCCTGGGCCAGCAGATCGGACTTGAAGCGCTGCAGCTGCGCCAGCAGGCCGTCGACATGGTCCAGCCCCTGTTGGTAGGCCGCGACGCGCTGCTGCAGGCCGGGCTCGCGGTAGGGGCTGGCCGGGCGTAGCGTGCGGCCGCCGCTGCCCTCGCTGGTGCTGGCGACGGCGGGCTGGCGGCTCGCCGCGGCGAGTTCGCGCGCCAGCGCCGGGCCGGCCAGCGGCGCCGCGGCGGCGCGGCCCGGCCCTTCGCCGCTGGCGCGCGGCGCTGCGAGTGCGGGAATGCTGCGCAAGGGTCCGGCCTCAGAGCGCGTCGAACAGGCTCAGGCTGCTGACGCGGGCATAGGCCTTCTGCGTCGCCTGCACCGCCTGGGTGTAGCTGTTCAGGCGCACGGCCGCCTCGCCATAGTCCAGCTGGCCCAGGCTGATGCTGGCCTGCTGGTTCGACAGCGTCACCGCGTCATGGTTGTCTTCCAGCGTCTGCAGCACGGTCTGGCGCCCGCCCAGGGCGCCGATCTGGCCGGCGATGGTGGACAGCATCTGGTCGATGCCGCTCAGCTGCGCACTGGCGGTGCTGGCATTGCCGGCGCCCAGCTTGGCCACGGTGTCGTCCAGCTGGTTCAGGAAGGCGGTGATGCCGGCGACGCTGACATTCGCCGCCAGGCTCACGCCGTCGCCCACCGCCACGTCCTGGGTGACGGTGTTGATGCCCACGCCGCTGCTGTAGCGCGCCCCCGGCACCACCCCGGTCAGCTCCACCGTCGGCACCATCGTGGCGGTGCCCGAGAACAGGTAGCGGCCCTCGGCGTTCTTGCTGTTGATGGTGAAGAACAGGCTGTCGCGCAGCGCCGCCAGCGAGCCCGACATGGCCTGCAGGTCGGCGCTGGTGTTGGTGCCGTCGGCGGCCCAGACCATCAGGTCGCGCGCCAGCAACAGGTCCTGCTTCATGCCGTCCAGCGTCACCTCGTTGGTCTGCAGGCGCGTGCGCAGGCCGCTGATGTTGTCGCGGTACTGGTGCAGCGCCGCGCCCTCGCGCGCCATGCGCGCCAGGCGGATGGTGGCGATGGTGTCGTCCGAGGGCTTCATGACGCGCTGGCCGGAGGCCATCTGCTGCATCACGGTGCTGAGGCCGGTGTTGGCCGCCTGCAGCGCGCTGCTCATGGTCTGGTGGTATTGATTGCTGGCAATGCGCATCTTGCTTCTCCGCTTCAGCCGACCATCGCCAGCGTGCTGTCGAACAGCTGGTTGGCCACCGCGATCACCTTCATGTTCGCCTCGTACATCTGCTTGAACTGCATCAGGTTGATCGCCTCTTCATCGCTGTTGACGCCGCTGGTGGACTTCCAGTTCTCCTGCGCCTGGTCGTGCACCGTCTGCGCGGTCTTCTGCGCCGCCTGGTTCTGCTGGCTGCTCACGCCCAGCCGGCCCACCAGCTGGGTATAGACATCGCCCAGCACCACCGCCACCGGCGCGGCCAGGGCCTGGCCCGCGGTGTCGAAGGCGGTGAGGTTGATGCTCTGGCCCTTCAGACCGATCAGGGCGGCCAGATTGCGGCTGTCGCCGGCCGCGCTGCTGGCTGCCGCCGTGCTCGAGAAGGCCAGCTGGCCGGCGCCGATGCCGCTCAGGCTCAGACCGGACGCGCCATAGACGAACAGATCCACGCCGGGCGTGCCGTCGGGTTGGAAGCCGGCCCGCAGCTGGGTGTTGAACTGGCCGGCCACGCCCTGCGCCAGCTCGGCAATGTTCTGGGCCAGGGGCTTGAGCAGCTGCTGCTCGAAATCGTCCAGCCCGCCCAGCTGGCCGCCCAGGCCATGGCCCAGCACCTTGAAGGCGGTGTTGGCGAACTGCAGCTGCATGCCGCTGGCGTCCTGGCTCAGCTGCGCCGCATCGCTGGCGGCCACCAGCGGCTGGCCGTTCTTCAGCGAGACGCTGCGCGTGCCGTCCGGCAGGTCCACCACCTGCACGCCCACCAGGGCGGCCAGCGCGTCAGTCTTGAGATCGCGTGCGTCCAGCAGGCCGGCGGCGTTGATATTGCTGCCGCGGCTGGCGGCGATCTGCGCGTTGAGCAGGGCGATGTCGCGGCTGATGCTGTTGATCTGGTCGAGCGCCGCGCCGCGCTGCTCGATCACCGCGTTGCGCTGGTTGTCCAGCAGGCGCTGCAGGCTGCCGAAGCGCTTCACCAGGCCGTCGGCGGCGGTCAGCACCTGCTCGCGCAGCGGGCCCGAATCGGGTTGCACGCTGGCGGCGTTGAGCGCGGCAAAGAAATCGTCCAAGCCCTTGTTGATGTTGGAGGTGTCGTCCGACATCACCTGCTCGAGCTGGTTGAAATAGGCCTGCGTGCTGTTGGCCTGGCCGAGGTTGGCACTGGCCTGCCAGAGCTGCAGGTTCTTGTAGCCGTCGCTGAAGCGCAGCAGCGCCGACACCGCCACGCCGCTGCCGGCCTCGGTCGTGCCGGCGCGCTGCGGCTGCACCGAGCTCAGCAGCACGCCCTGGCGCGAGTAGCCCGGCGTCATCGCATTGGCGATGTTCTGGCTGGCGCCGCTCAGCGCGGCCTGGGCCGCCTGGGCACCCGAGAGGGCGTTGTAGATCATGGACATGGCGGACTCGCTCGCTAGGTGGGCTTCAGGAGCTCAAGGCGACGCCTTGGGCCCGGCACTTAAATCGGCCGGCAGCAGCTGCTTGAGGATCACGTCGGCAATGCCGAAGGCGCGCTGCTGCGCCATGCTGTCGGCCACCAGGCCATCGGCCAGGTCCTGCATGTCCTGGTTGACGCGGTTCTTGAACACGCTGCCCTCGTCGGCCAGCTCGCGCGTGGCCGCACGCATCTGGCTGAGCATCTGCTTGATGAAGAAGGCCTCGAACTTCTCGGCCGCCTGGCCGGCCTTGGCGCGCAGCAGCGCGTCGTCGCCGGCGGCGCCGGGCTGGGCATCGGGATGGAGCTGGATGGGCATCAGATCACCTGCAGTTCGCCTTCGATCGCGCCGGCCTGGTCCAGGGCCTGCAGGATGGCCATGATGTCGTCCGGGTTCGCGCCGATGCTGTTGATGGTGTCGACGATGGTCTGCAGGCTCACCCCGACCGGCCAGCGGAACATGCGGCCCGAGCCCTGCTCCACCGCCACGCGCGATTGCGGCGTGACCTTGGTGTCGCCGCGGCCGAAGGCATTGGGCTGGCTGACCTGCGAACTCTCGCTGATCACCACCTTGAGCGAGCCATGCGAGACCGCCGCCGGCCGCACCCGCACGCCCTCGGCGATCACCACCGTGCCGGTGCGCGAGTTGAAGATCACCTTGGGGTTCTCGCGGCCCTGCTCCACCTCCAGCTGCTCGAGGCCCGCCATGAAGGCGACGCGCTCGGTCGGGTCGGCGGGCGCCTGCACCGCCACACTGGTGGCGTCGCGCGTGCTGGCAATCGCGCCGAAGCGCTTGTTGATGGCCTGCACGATGGCGGTGGAGGTCTGGAAGCTGGGGCGCTTGAGGCTCAGATGCACCTGCTCGCGGCTGTCGAAATCGGTCTCGATCTCGCGCTCGATGCTGGCGCCGTTGGGGATGCGGCCGGCGGTGGGCGTGTTGACGGTGACGCTGGAGCCGCTGGCGCCCTGGGCGCTCAGCCCCCCCACCACCAGATTGCCCTGGGCCAGGGCATAGACCTCGCCGTCGGCGCCGTAGAGCTGGCTCAGCAGCAGCACGCCGCCGCGCAGGCTCTTGGCATCGCCCAGCGAGGACACCGTCACGTCGATGGACTGGCCGCGCCGGTAGCCGCTGGGGAACACCGCGCTGACCATCACGGTGGCGACATTGCGCGACTTGGAGTCGGTCTTCTCGGGCAGCTTGACGCCGAACTGCTTGAGCAGGTTCTGCACCGACTGGCCCGAGTACTTGACCTGGCTGCTGTCGCCGCTGCCGTTCAGGCCGACCACCAGGCCGTAGCCGATCAGCTGGTTGTCACGCATGCCTTCCACGCTCACCAGCTGGCGCAGCAGCTGCGCCGCCTGCACGGGCTGAACGAGCGCCAGCAGGCTGCCCAGGATGAGGCCGGAGATCCAGGTTTTGTTCATGGCTGCTCTCGATCAAAGAGGCATCAGCGGGCTGTTGAAGAAGCGCGTCAGCCAGCCGGGGGTGTTGCTGTCGGCCAGCGTGCCCTGGCCGCTGTAGAGGATGCGGGCATTGGCCAGGCGCTGCGAGGACACGCGGTTGTCACTGTCGACGTCGGCGGCGCGCACATAGCCGCTCACGCGGATGATTTCCTCGCCCTGGTTCAGGTAGAGGTTCTTGTCGCCATGCACGCGCAGCAGGCCATTGGCCAGCACCTCGTGCACCACCACCGTGATGGCGCCCTGCAAGGTGTTTTGCTGGCTGCTCGAGGCGCTGCCGCTGAAATCGCGCTGCGCGCCGGCGCTCAGGTCCAGCTTGCCGATCTTGGCCGCCGTCTGCAGGCCGGCGCTGCTGGTCTTGCCCAGCTGGGTGTCGGCGCGCTTGCTCGCCTGCGTGGTCTCCAGCAGCACCACGGTCAGCACATCGCCGGGGCGGAAGGGGCGGCTGTCCGCGGTCAGCGAGGCGGCGCGCTCGCTCACGAACAGGCCGCCGGCCTGGCCGCGCGCCGGCCGCGCCAGCGGTTGCAGGGGCAGCGGCTCGAGCTCGCCGCGCGGCAGCGGCGGCGGCTGGACCGCCGCGCAGGCGCTCAGCAGGACGGCCGCGGTGGCGGCTAGCAGGCGCGCGCTCATCAGCGCACCGCCTGGGCCAGGTACTGCAGCATATTGTCGGCCGCCGACAGCACCTTGGTGTTCATCTCATAGGTGCGCTGCGCGGCGATCATGTCCACCATCTCCTCCACCACCTGCACGTTGGAGCCCTCCAGCGCGCCCTGCTTGAGCTTGCCCAGGCCATCGGCGCCGGGCACGCCCTCGGCCGGCGCGCCGCTGGCGCTGGTCTCCTGGTAGAGGTTGTCGCCCAGCGCCAGCAGGCCGGCGGGGTTGACGAAGTGGGTCAGCTTGAGCTGGCCCAGCTCGGTGGGCGTGGTGTTGTTGGCCAGCGTGGCCGAGACCATGCCGTTCTCGCCGATCGTGATGGCGCTGGCATTCGCCGGCACGCTGATCTCGGGCTGCAGACGCAGGCCCTGGGCATTCACCAGCTTGCCCTCCGCATTGATCTGCAGCTGGCCGGCACGCGTGTAGGCGGGCCGGCCGTTCGGGCCGTCCACCTGCAGAAAGCCCTGGCCCACCACCGCCACGTCGAGCGACTGGCCGGTGGTCTGCAGATTGCCGGTGGTGAAGACCTTTTGCGTGCCCACCATGCGCGTGCCGTTGCCGAGCTGCACGCCGGCCGGGCTGGCGTTGTTGTCGTCGCGCGCCGCGCCGGGCTGGCGCTCGACCTGGTAGAACAGGTCCTCGAACATCACGCGGTCGCGCTTGAAGCCCACCGTGTTGACGTTGGCGAGATTGTTGGCAATGGCCTGGAGCTTGGCGTCCTGCGCCTGCACACCGGTCTTGCTGATCCACATCGCTGGATTCATGGGGTACTCCTTGGCTTTCTTGCGCTCACTCGCGCATCAATCGGTTGCCCGCGTCGGCCATGCTGTCGGCCGCCTTGAAGAGCTTCATCTGCAGCTCGAAATCGCGACTCAGGCTCATGGTCGCGACCATCTCCTCCACCGCCGAGACATTGCTGGATTCCAGGTGGCCGGCGTTCAGCTGCACCGTGGTGTCGGCGGCGAGTTCGCCGCCCTGGCGCGGCACCAGCAGGCCGGCCTCGTTCTTGGTCAGCTCGCCCATGGCGGGCTTGACCAGCTTGAGCCGGTCCACCGGCTGCATCTCGGTCTGGCCGGCGGCCAGGATGGAGATCACGCCGTCCTTGGCGATCGCCAGCTTGCTGTGCGGCGGCAGCACGATGGGCCCGCCATCGCCCAGCACCGCGCGCTCGCCCAGCATCAGGCCGCCCTCGGCATTGAGGCTGAAGTTGCCGGCGCGGGTATAGGCCTCGCCCTCGCCCGACTGCACGGCGAACAACCCCTCGCCCTGCACCGCCACATCGAGCTCGCGCCCGGTGTCGCGCTGCGTGCCCTGGCGGGCGCTGACGGCGTCGGCCTGCAGCTCGCTCATGTGGCGGGCCGCATAGCCGTAGCCGGCCACCTGCTGGCGGCCGGTCAGCTCGACATTGCCGCGAAAACCCGGCGTCTCCAGATTGGCCAGGTTGTTGGCATGCACCTGTTGCGCGCGCAGGGCGCGCTCGGCGCCGCTCATGACGGTGTAGATCAGCGCGTCCATGCTCAGATGGCCTGCATGAGCGTTTGCATCATCTCGTTCTCGGCCGAGATCACCTTGGTATTGGCCTGGTAATTGCGCTGGGCCGACATCAGGTTCACCAACTCGCCGGTCATGTCCACATTGGACTGCTCGACCGCGCCGGTGCTGAGCTTGGAGGCGGTGGCCGAGCCGGGGCGCGAGAACAGCGCCGTGCCGGTCGCGCCATTGGCCTCCCAGCTGGTGTCGCTGATGGCCTTGAGCGCGTCCTCGTTGGCAAATGTGGCCAGGGCCACGGTGCCCACGGTCTGCTTGAGGCCGTTGCTGTAGGTGGCCAGCACGCTGCCATCCTCGGCCAGCGAGGTGCCGGTGAGGGTGCCGGCGGCATAGCCGTCGGCGGCGTTGCCGAGCGTGGTGGTGTCGCCGGCGAACTGCGTCGTGCCGCTGTAGTCGATCGTGATGGCGAGCGCGGCCGCGCCCGCCGGGGCCGCGCCATAGGGCACCGGCGCCAGCGGTGCGGTGAGCTGGCCGTTGACGTCGAAGCTGAGCGCCTGCGGGCCGGTGGGCGCCGCGCCGTCGAAGCTGTAGTGCACGTCCACCGCGTTGGCGGCGGTCTTCACGAAGTACTGCGTCACGCTGTGCTTGGCGCCCAGCGAGTCGTACAGCACCGAGGTGATCGAGCTGTTGAAGGTCTTGGGGTCGGTGGGGTCGAAGGCCGGCAGCGGGCCGGGTGCGCCGGGCACCTTCCAGTCGGCCGAGAGATTGCCGCTGAAGGCCAGCTTCTTGCTGGCCTCGGCGCCGATCTGGCCGGTGGGCACCTTGAGGTCGCCCAGCGCGCCCAGGCCAGCGCCCGGCACCGGCTTGCCGGCGGCGTCCAGCACCGCGGCATAACCCTGCGCCCTGCGGCCCAGGCTGTCGACCACATAGCCGTCCTTGTCGGCGCTGAAGATGCCCACGCGGGTGTAGACCTGCTGGCCCGCGCTGTCGCGCACCGCGAAGAAGCCGCGGCCCTGGATCATCGCGTCCATGCCGCGGCCGGTGCTCAGCAGGCCGCCGCCCTTGGCCATGCTCTGGGTGCTGGACGAGACCTCGGCGCCGATCGCCTGCGTGCCCGCCACCATGGCGGAGAAGTTGGCGCGGCTGGACTTGAAGCCATAGGTGCCGGCGTTGGCGATGTTGTTGCTGATGGCTTCCAGGCTGCCATTCACCGCATTGATGCCGGAGCGTGCGATTTCAAAACTCATGATGTGGGCCTTTCAGTGGCTGGGGGTCGCGGCGCGGCCGCGGAATTGGGTGATGGCCTCGGGGCCGACCTCGGCCAGCGTGCCCAGGGCCAGCAGCACATTGCCGCCGGCGCCCAGCTTCACGCGGCTCAGCTCGGTCACCAGCTCGAGCGGGGCGACTTCCTTGCTGTCGGTCTCGATGCGCAGGCGGTAGTCGCCCGGGCTGAGGCCCAGCTTGACGGGATCCAGCAGATAGCTGGACTCGCCGGCCGGGCGGCTGCCCAGCGCAATGCGCTGCGTCTGGCCATCGCTGCCGGTGAGCAGCAGGCTGGCCTCGGCGGCCGGGCTCTGCAGGCTGAAGCTGGTCTGCACCGCGCCCTGCGCCAGGTGCAGCTGCTCGACCTTTGCCTGCACCAGGCTGCCCACTTGGGCGCCCAGGCCCAGCATCTGCAGGCTTTGCAGGCTGGCGCTGTTGCTGCTGCCCTGGCTGGCGAGCTTCTGCAAGGCCTCCATCTGGCTCAGCTGGGTGAGCTGGTTGACGAAGGCGCTGGGGTCGGCCGGCGATAGCGGGTCCTGGTTCTTGATCTGGGCCACCAGCAAGGTGGTGAACAGATTCGACATGGCGCCATTGCCCGCCACCTCGCCGCCGGCGGCACTGCCGGCCGCGACGTTCGTGTTGTTGCTGACTGCGCTGCTCATCTCAGCCCTCCCCCAGGCGCAGCAGCGACTGCTGCATGGACTTGACGCGGCCCAGCACCTCGACATTGCTCTCGAAGGCGCGCGAGGCCGAAAGCATGTCGGTCATCTCGGCCACCGAGTTGACGTTGGGATAGAACACCATGCCCTCCGCGTTGGCGAGCGGATGGCCGGGCTCGTAGACCTTGCGCAGCGCCTCGCTGCTTTCCACCACGTCCAGCACCTGCACGCGGCTGCCGGCCAGCTGCTGCTCGCCCTGGCCGCTGGCGGCGAGCGCGGCAAACACCGGCTTGCGGGCGCGGTAGGTGTCGGCCTCGTTGCCGCTGGCCGATTGCGCGTTGGCCAGATTGCTGGCGATGGTGTTCATGCGCACGGTCTGAGCCGACATGGCCGAGCCGGCGATCTGGCTGATCTGTTTGAATGACATGCTTGTCACTGGCCGGCGATTGCCTTGGCCAGCCCCTTCAGTTGCAGGTTCAGGAAAGTCAGGCTGGTCTGGAAGTCGGAGGCGTTCTGTGCGAACGCCGCCTGCTCCACGCCCAGCTCGACGCTGTTGCCGTCCTGTGCCGGATGGAAGGGCACGCGATACTTGAGCGCATCGGCGCCGCTGTCCAGCGCCAGTCCATCCCCGCCGTCCTGCTGGGCCTGGCGCAGCGAGGCGGCAAAATCGAGATCGCGCGCCTGGTAGCCGGGCGTGCTTTCGTTGGCGATGTTGGAGGCCAGAATCTTGGTTCTCTCGGCTCGCAGTCGGAGCGCGTCGGGGTGGATACCGACCGCCTTGCTGAAATCAATGCTCATGCGCTTCCTTTGCTCCTTCGTGATTGGTTTCATGCCGCTGCTGGCCGGCGCGGCGCAGGCACAGCAAAGCCTGGACACGCAGGCCCTGGCGTTTGCGCGCCAGAGCCTGCTGGCGCAGGCGCAGCGCGAGGGCCTGCAGGCCCCCGAGCTGCAGCTGCGCGTGGCGACCCCGCCCAAGGCCAAGAGCGTGCCCGGCTGCGCGGCCGGCTGGCAGCTGCAGCTGCTGGACACGCGCTTCCTCAGCCGCCTGCGTCTGGCGGCACGCTGCCCCGGCGACGAGCAGGCCGCGCAGGAGCTGGTGCTGCGCGCCGAGCTCAGCGCCGAGGTGCTGGTGGCCGCCGCCGCCCTGCCCTCCGGCCGGCCGCTGGCCGAGGCCGATCTGCGCCTGGAGCGGCGTGCGCTGACGCAGCTGGGCGAGGCGCTCTCCGATCCGGCCGCGGCCCTGGGCCTGAGCCCGCGCGCCGGCCTGCGCGCCGGCCAGGCGCTGCTGCGCAGCCAGCTGGCCGAGCCCCTGCTGATCAAGCGCGGCGAGGCGCTGCGCATCGTCGCGCGCAACGGCGGCATCGAGGTGCATGCCAGCGGCGAGGCGCTGGAGGCGGGCCACCGCAACGAAACCGTGCGGGTGCGCAACACCAGCACCGGCCGCGTCATCGCCGCCCGCGTGCTCGGCCCCGGCCTGGTGGAGCCGGCCGAACTCTCGCCCCAGCCCTGATTGCCGCCGCGCGTTCATAGGCCCGCCTTGATGCGCGCGGCCACGCGCGTGAGCTTGTCGGCATAGGCCGGATCGGTGGCATAACCGCCGCGTTGCAGGGCCTGGCCATAGGCGCGTGCGTCCGCACCGGTCTGCAGGGCAGCGCGGTAGCGCGGGTTGTCCAGCAGCAGCTGGGTCAGATCGCGGAAGGCGGCACCGGCATCCGCATAGCTGCGGAACTTCTCCTGGCGCGCCACCGGCTGGCCCTGCTCGTATTCGGTGGTGGCACTGAGCGCCACCTCGCCGCGCCAGCCGCCACCGGCCTTGATGCCGAAGAGGTTGTGGCTGTCGCTGCCATCGGCGCGGCGGATCGCCTGCTGGCCCCAGCCCGACTCCAGCGCCGCCTGCGCCGCCAGCACCTCGGGCGCCACGCCCAGGCGCGCCGCCGCGGCCTGGGCATGCGGTGCGATGCGCTGCACGAAGGCGGCGCCGTCCGCCGGCAGCGCGGCCTGGCTGGCCTCGGTGCCTTCCACCTCGAGCCGCGCGGCGGCGGCTTGCGCACGCGCCTGGCCCCAGCGGCCTTCCGGGCTCAGCGCCGCGCCGGCCTGGGCCGGGCTCGCGCCATCGCCGCGCTCGATGAACTGTTGCACCTCGCCCTGCAGCTGGCGGAACAGCGCGCTGAATTGCGCGCCGGAGGCGCTCGGGCGCACACCCGCTTCGGCGGCGATCTGGCCAATGATCTGCGCCCCCAGGGCGCCGAGCTCAAGGCTGCGCATAGAGCTCCCCTTCCTGACCCAGCAGGCGCTGCATCAGCCCATGCTGCTCGATGATGAGCGTGCAGTTGCGCTGGTTGAGCGCCTTGCAGTCGCGGATCTGCTGCTCCAGCTCTGTCCAGACGCCGGCCAGGCGCTCGCCCGGGCCGGCCGGCAGGCGCTGCAGCAGGGCCGCCAGGCTGGGCGGCTGCGCACGCCCCAGCAGGCGCAGCAGCAGCTCGCCGCGCTCGACGCGGCGCTGCTCCAGCTCGCCCACCTGGGCGCCGATCTGCTCGGCCAGGCTCAGCAGGGCCGCCGCATCGTGGCGCAGCGCGCCCTGGAACTGCGCCTCCAGCAGGCCGCGCAGGCCCGCATAGCCGGCGCGATCGGCCTGCAGGCCGCGCAGCAGGTTCAGCAGGGCCTCGTGCGGCGTGCCGTTCATCCGCGGCCCCCGTGGTAGCGCTGGATCAGGGCCGCCAGGCGGCCGGCGTCGAAGCTGATCTCGCCGCGCGCCAGTGCCTCGCGCAGCGCCGCCACCTTGGCCTGATCGATCTCGGGCAGCTCGGCCAGCGCCTGCTGGGCCGGCTGGATGAGGTCGGACACCAGCGCCGCCGCGGCCGCGCCGGCGCCAGCGGGTGCGGCCACCGGGTCGAGCGGCGCCGGCGCGCCGGCCGGCTGGCTTTCCGCCGGGCCGCCGAGCGGATGGTTGGATGCTGTGACTCTCATGCGATCACCTCGGGACTTGTTGGTTCTCATGGCGTGACTCGGGCGGCGGCGGGCTGGTAGGGCGCCAGCTGGCCTTGCAGGCGCTGCAGCAGGGTGGCCGGCGTGGCGGCCTCCTGCAGGCCGCCGGCCGGCATGCCGTACATGGCGCCGAGCTGGCGCGCCTGCTGGCTGCTCAGCACCATCAGCTCGATGCGGCGGTTGATGGCGGCCTGCGGATGGGCCGGATCCAGCAGCGCGCGATCGGCCATGCCGCTGACCTGCAGCACCGTTTCCTCGGCCATGCCGCCGGCCAGCAACTGGTAGCGCGCGCTCATGGCGCGCTGGTTGGACAGCGCCACATTGGTGAAGGCGCCGGCGCTGCGGTCGGCGAAGGCGGTGGCGTCGGTATGGCCGACGATGATGAGCTGGTTCTCCATGCGCGCGAACAGCGGCCCGAGCTTGCGCAGCAGCTCGCGCATGCGGGCGCTGGGGCTGGCGCTGCCGCGCTCGAACATGCCCTGCGCCTCGGTGTCGTGCAGCATCAGGCGCAGGCCTTGCGGCGTGATCGCGCTGTGCAGATTGCTGGCCAGGCCGACCTCGGCGGCGATGCGCTCGATCAGCCGCGAAAGCTCGCGCATGTCGGCGGCCGACTCGTAGCGCGACTTGCTCAGGCGCGGGTCGGCATCGGGCTGCTCGGTATTGCTGCTCTGCGTGGACTTGCCCTTCATTTGCACCTCGCCATGCGCCGGCACCGGGTTGCGGTCCAGCATGCTGCCGCGCGAGCCCGAGGCCAGCGAGCTGCTGAGGCCCTGGCCCTCCTCGATCAGGTCGGCGCCGGCGGTCTTGAGCAGCTGCTGCATGCGCTCGGAATTGCGCGAGGCCAGCAGCCACAGCACCAGGAACAGGCACATCAGCGCCAGGCAGAAGTCGGCGAAGGCGACCTTCCAGGCACCGCCATGGGTCTCGTCGTCCTGCTTGCGCGAGACGCGCTTGACGACGGTCTGGTGCGCGTCGACGGCGCTCAGCTTAGGCGGCACGGCGCTCTCCTTGACGCTCACCCTGGCGCTCCCCCGGCATGCGATCGGTGGCGCGGCGGCGCGGCGTGGCGTCGGGATCGCCGGCGCTCTGCATCTGGTTGATCCAGCTCTCCAGCAGGGCGAAGCTGGGCTTGATATTGAGCTGCACCAGGCGGCGGCCGGCGTCGATGGCCAGCAGCGCCGGCTTGCCCGACACATGGGTGACCAGCACCACCTTGACCGACTCCAGCGCCTGCAGCTCCTCGTTGACGAGCTGCTTCATCATGTTGGCCAGCGGGTCCAGCACCGCGTAGCAGAAGAAGATGCCGATGAAGGTGCCCACCATGGCGGCCGCCACCATCACCGCGATCTCGGCGGTGCCGGCGCCCTCGGCCACCGTGTTCATCGCCATCACGATGCCCAGCACCGCGGCCAGGATGCCGAAGCCGGGCATGGCCTCGGCGATCTTGTGCAGGGACTTGGCGGGCTGGGCCATCTCCTCGTGGATGGCCTCCAGCTCCTGCTCCAGCACGCCCTCCAGCTCATGCGCATTGATCTTGCCCATCGCCATGAGACGGAAGTTGTCGACGATGAAGTGCAGCAGCTTGGGCTCGGCCAGGATGAGGGGATAACGCTTGAACAGCACGCTCTCGTGCGGCGCCTCGACATGGGCGTCCAGCGCCTTCAGACCGCCGGCGGCGGTCTGCAGCAGCTCGTACATCAGCAGCAGCAGCTGGCGCTGGAATTCCTCGCCGGGGCGGCGGCGCGTCATCACCTTGCGCAGCTGCAGCAGCATCTCGCCGAGCACATGGCGCGGATTGCCCAGCACCACCGAGCCGACGCCGGCGCCGACGATGATGAGCAGCTCCACCGGCTGCCAGATGACGCCGAAGTTGCCACCGTGCAGCATGAAGCCGCCGAAGACGCAGGCCAGGACGATGAGGATGCCGATGAAGGGCTGCATGGTGGGGTGTTCCGTTCAGGCCGGCTGCAGATGCGTGCGCATCTTCAGCAGGGCGGCCTTGTTGATCTGCGACACGCGGGCCTCGGTGAGGTCCAGCACGGCGGCGATTTCCTTCAGGCTCAGCTCGTACTCGTAATAGAGCTGGATGACGCGCTGCTCGCGCTCGTCCAGGCACGCCAGCGCCTGCTCGATGCTGCGGCGCGCGACCAGCAGCGCCTCCGGCGAACGGCTCTCGCTGGGCAGGTGGCTGAGCTCCTCCACCAGTTCGTCGAAGCTCGCCATCTCCTCGGCCACATCGGCCTGCAGATAGGCCTGGTAGTCCTGCGGGCTGAGCTTCAGATGCAGCAGGATCTCGGCCTCGCTGGGCTCGTGGCCGAGGCGGCGGCGCAGCTCGCGCAGCGCATCGCGCAGCTTGTGGCTGTCCTGGCGCACCGAGCGCGGCCGCCAGTCGAGGCGGCGCAGCTCGTCGAGGATGGCGCCGCGCACGCGCAGCGTGGCAAAGCCGGCAAAGCCGGCGTCCGGCGGGCCGTAGCGGCGCAGCGCCTCCAGCAAGCCCATCAGGCCCACCTGCTCCATGTCCTCGCGGTCCATGGCGGCGCTGACCTGGCTGCCGAGCTGGCGCACGATGCGCTTGACCAGGGGCGCATGCAGGCGCAGCTGGTCGCGCTCGTAGGCCGGACCCAGGGCCGCTTGGGCCACCTGGTTCAGCTCGGCGTAGGCTTCTTGCATCTGCATGGCGCTGCGCTCACTCGATGATGAGCTTGCCGATCAGGGCTTCGGCAAAGGGCGGCTCGCGATGCTCGGCGCCATAGCCCTCGCGGTAGGCGCGGTTCAGCTCGTCGGCGATCTGCTCGATGGTGAGCGCGCTGGCGCTGTCGATGTTGTAGCCGGCCAGTGCCTTCACCGCGATGGTGCGCAGCAGGGCCAGGTGCTCCTTGGTGCGCTTCTCCTGCTCGGGCAGGGTCTTGAACACCACGTCCACCGCCATGTAATGCGCCATCGCCTCGCCGCCACGGCCGCGCAGCATCACCAGCACCTTGTCCAGCGTGACGTATTTGTAGTCGGGGCCGGGCTTGGCCGGCGGCTCGACCGGCTCGCTGGCGCTGGCCTGGGGCGCGCGCATGCTCCACCACACCGCGCCACCGGCGCTGCCGGCCGCCAGCAGCACGGCCAGGGCCAGGGCCAGCATCAACTTGATCTTGGACATCCTCAGTCCTCCTTGCGGATTTGGGCACCCAGGCGCTGGGCGAACGGGCGCGGGCCGGTCTCGGGCGCGTCGCCGCCCTCATGCAGGGCGCGGCCGGGGCGCTGTGCAGCCTCGGCCTCGGCCTGAGGCTGCTGCCGCCCCGACTGCGCGTCCTGCTCGGCCAGGCCGCGCTGCGCGACCTGCACCTGCACCTCACCGGGCTGACGCAGCGCCAGCTCCTGGCGCAGCTCGGCGCTGATGTGTTGCAGCTGCCGCGTCACCTCGGGGTGGCTGGCGCTCAGCCGCACCTGCAGCTCGCCGCCCTGCTGCTGGATGGCGATCTCCACCCGGCCCAGCAGCGGCGGCTCCAGGCGTATCACCGCCTGTTCGCTGCGCGCCGCGATCTGCAGCTGCAGGCGGTCGCCCAGGGCCAGCAGCAGCGGCTGCTGCCACTGGCTGGGCAGGGCCTGCGGCAGCGCCAGCGCGGCCGCCGGTGCGGCCACCGCCGCGGCGGGCTTGGCCCATGCCGCCGGGGCCTGCACATTGGCGACCAGGCTCGCGTCCAGCGCGGGCGCCGCATTGGCCTCCGCCTTGGCGCCCGGCTCCTGCGCCAGCTTGGCGGCCGGCACGGCGGCCTGCAGCACCGCGGCAAAGCGCGCCGCCAGCGCCTGGCCGGCGCTCGGGGGAGCGGCGTCGACGGCGGGCTGCTGGCGCGCCGGCGCGCTGCCGGTAGCGGGCGCGGCCGGCCGCATGGCGGGCTGCAGCAGGGTCGCGGCGCCGGCCACGGTCGGTACGGCCATGGCCGGCGAGGGCTCCGGCATCGCGGAGGCTTGCGCCGGCGGCGCGCTGGCTGGCTCGACCGGCGGCGGGGCGCTCGGCTGAACACTCGGCTGAGCACTCGGCAGCAGCGCCAGCATCAGGCCATCCATTGCCGGCATGTCCTGCGCCGGCGTGGCGGGTTCTTCGGCCGCGCGCTCGCTGCTGGCGGCCGCGTTGGCCGTGGCCGACGGTTCGCCGGCCGGGCCCTGCTGCAGCATGCGCAGCAAGGCCTGCAGCTCGGCGCGCAGCTGGTCGCCGGCCGGGTCGGCCTGCAGCTCGGGAGCGGCGGGCGCGACGGGCAAGGCGGGCACCATGGCAGCCAGCGCGCTGGCAAAGTCCTGCGCCAGCTGGCCGGCCTCGTCCAGCGGCGCGGCCTGGGTCGGGGCAGCCATGGCCGGCAAGAGTGGGCCGGCCGGCAGCTCGGTGCGCGTGCTCACGGGCTTCATGATTGTGTTTCCTCCCAGTCGGCGCTTTCGGCGTACGCCGTCCAGCGGCCCCGGTTCTCGGTGAGTTGCTGCAAGAGCTGGCCCAGGCGGGCGAGTTCGGCATGCACCAGGGCGCTGGCCTGGCCATGCTGGAGGCGCAGGCCGTCCAGGGCCTGGCGCTCGGCCGTCGTCCATGCGGCGCCGCCCTGCCAGGCCGCCAGCTGTCCGGCCAACTCGCGGTCGATGCGGGCCAGCGCCAGCCAGTCCTGCTCGCCGCCGGCCTGGCCCAGGCGCGCGCTCAGCGCGAGCAACTGCTGATGTCGGTCGATGGGCTTAGGCATGACGCGCCTGCACCCCTTGCCAGCCGCCGCGCAGCTGGCTCAGCAGGCGCACCACCTCGTCGATCACGTCCACGTCCAGGGCCACGCCGGCGCGGTAGAGGCGCTCGGCGCAGTAGTCGTAAAGGCGCGCCAGGTTGCCCACCACCTCGCCGCCGGCGTCCAGGTCCAGCGCGCTGGACAGGCCGTTGATGATGCTGACGCATTTCTCCAGGCTGGCCGCCTTCAGCTCGTAGCGGCGCGCCTCGATGTGGGCGCGTGCGCGCGCCAGTTCGTCCAGCAGGCCGTCCATCAGGATCAGCACCAGCTGCACCGGCGAGGCCTGGGCGGTCTGGGCATGCAGATGGACGGTCTGGTAGCTTTGATAGGCGTCGTGGCTCATGGTCTGGGAAGAGGTTGGAAGGCCGGGAGCTAGACGCTCAAGCCGGCCAGCATGCTGCTGGTATCGCCCAGCTGGGACTGCAGGTTCTGCAGCTGCGTGAATTGCTTGAGGTAGCGCTGATAGGACTGCTGGTACTGCGCGTCCAGCCGCGCCTGACGCTGGCCGATGGCCTTCTGCATGCTCTGCACCGAGCTCTGGCGCTGCTTGATCTGGCCGCTGCCGAGATTGGTCCACTGGTCGACCTGCTTGCTCAGGTCGCCCATCAGGCCGCTGGCCGCGCCGGCGGCGGCGCTGCCGAACACCTTGTCCAGCGCATCGGGAGTGGCCGCCAGGGTCTTGTTGAGCCGCGCACTGTCGAGCGCCAGCGCGCCGTTGCGGTCCACGCTGATGCCCAGCTCGCGCAGGCTCAGGCCGCCATAGCTCTGGCGCAGCAGATTGCCCAGGCGGTCGCGCAGCGCGCGCACGCCGGAGTCCGAGGCAAAGGCGGCCGCGGCCACGCCATCCTTGGCGCTGCCCACCGAGGTCAGCTCGTCGAGCGTCTTCTCGAGCCCGTTCCAGGCATCGACGAAGCTCTTCACATTCGCCGTGGTGGCGCCGTCGTCCTTGGCCACGCTCAGCGTCACCGGCACATCGCCGGGCTTGTTGGCCTGCAGCAGGGTCAGGGTCACGCCGCTGATAGCGGTGAAGCTGTTGCTGCTCTGCTGCATGCGCACGCCGCTGCCCTGCGCGCCCAGCCAGACCACCGCATCGCGTGCCGGCGCCAGTTCCACGCTGGGGCCGCTGAGCTTGGTCTTGAGGTCGCCGGCGTTCAGGCCGCTGGTGTCCAGCGTGATGCCGCCCGCGGCACCGCTCACGCCCGAGGACAGCATCAGCTGCGTCACGCCGCCGGCGGTCATCACCATCGCGGTGACCAGGCCGGCGTTGTTGGGTGCCTGGTTGATGGCGCGTGCGATCTCGGTCTGCGAGAGCGTGCCGTCGCCATCGGCGTCGGCGCTGTTCAGGTCCACATTGAAGGCGGCGCCATTGCCCAGCTGCACCGCCATGCTGCCGCCCATCGCCACCGGCACCGCGGGCAGGTCCTGGAAGGCGATCTGCTGGCTGCTGGCGGTCTGCTCGACGAACAGCGGATAGCTGCCGGCGCTGGCGCTGGCCGACACGCTGGCGTTGGCAATGGCCGGGTTGCTCAGCGTGGCGCTCAGCTGCGCCAGCGAGGGCTTGGTGGAGAGGCTCTTCAGCGCGCCGTCAAAGGCCTGCAGGGCGCCCTGCAGCTTGCTGAGCGCCGCCGCGGTCGCCTTGCTGCTCTTGCTCTGGGCGTCCAGCAGCGACTGCGCCGATTGCGTGTAGGCGGTGGCCAGTTGCTGGGCCATCGAGGTCGGGTTGATATCAGCCATGGCGAACTCCGTGCGGATAGGTGGTGGGACTACCCAAGGAGAAGGCGACCGGGAGGGCCCCGGGCTTAAGCCGGCACGGTGCTGCGCTCATGTCCGCCCCCTCAGCCACACCTGGCCGGCCAGCTCGTCCTGGCCCTTCTGGGCGCGGCGCTGCTCGGCCAGCCGGCTCTGCGCCAGGCTCTGGCTCAGCACCTGGCCCAGCACCTCCTGGCGGCAGGCGAGCGCCTGCACAGCGCTGCGTGTGGCCGCGGTATCGGCCTCGTGCAGGGCCAGTTCCTGGCGCTGGCTGTCGGCGAAGTCGCGCACGCCCTGCTGGTAGGCGGCCTGGTTCAGCGCCAGGCCGGCGTCCAGGCGCGCGCCCGCGGCCAGCCCCACCTGGCCACGCGAGGCGGCCAGGGCATCCAGGCGCTGCACGCTGGCCTGCAGGCGCTCGCCCAGGGCCTGCTTGCGCGCCAGCTCGGCGCTGCGGCGCTCCAGCTCGCGCTCGCGCACGGTCAGCATCAGGTCCAGGCTGCGCTGCATCGCGGTCTTGTTCATGCCAGCAGCTCCTGCAGCTGTTGCAGGCAGTCCTGCAGCGGCGCGGCCTCGTTGACGCCCTGGTGCAGAAAGGCCTCGATGCGCGGGAACAGCTGCATCGCACGGTCGGTGAGCGGATCGGCGCCGGGCACATAGGCGCCCAGCGGCATCAGCTCGCGCACCTGCTCATAGCGCCCGGCCAGCTGCTTGAGCTGGCGCGCCCAGGCCTGGTGCTCGCGGCCGGCCACCAGGGCCATGCAGCGGCTGATGGACTGGGCGATGTCGATGGCGGGATAGTGGCCGCGCTCGGCCAGCGCGCGGCTCAGCACGATATGGCCATCTAGGATGGCGCGCGCGGTGTCCACCACCGGGTCCTGCTGGTCGTCGCCCTCGGCCAGCACGGTGTAGATGGCGCTCATGCTGCCCTCGGCGCGCTCGCCGTTGCCGGCGCTCTCCACCAGCTCGGGCAGCAGGCTGAACACCGAGGGCGGATAACCGCGCGTGGCGGGCGGCTCGCCCAGCGCCAGCGCCACCTCGCGGCGCGCCATCGCATAGCGGGTGAGCGAATCCACCAGCAGCAGCACATGCTGGCCCTGGTCGCGGTAATACGCGGCGATGCTGTGGCACAGCTCGGTGGCGCGCAAGCGCATCAGCGGCGACTCATCGGCCGGCGCCACCACCACCACCGCACGCGCCAGACCGGCTGGGCCCAGCGAGAGGTCGATGAACTCGCGCACCTCGCGGCCGCGCTCGCCGATCAGGCCCACCACCACCACATCGGCGACGGTCTGGCGCGTGATCAGCCCCAAGAGCACGCTCTTGCCCACGCCGCTGCCGGCCATCAGGCCGACGCGCTGGCCGCGGCCCAGCGTCAGCATGCTGTTGATGGCGCGCACGCCCACGTCCAGCGGTTCGTGCACGGGGGCCTTCTTGAGCGGATTGATGCGCGGCGGCTGGCTGGCCAGCGCATGCTCGCCGCCGAGGCGGCCCAGGCCGTCGATGGGCTCGCCCAGGCCGTTGACGATGCGGCCCAGCCAGGACGGCCCGATCGCCAGGCCGGCGCGCTCCGGCGCCGGCAGCACACGCGCACCGGTGCTCAGGCCCTCGGGCTTCTTGAAGGGCATGAGGTAGGAGATCTGCTCACGAAAGCCCACCACCTGGGCGGCGATCCACTCGCCCGAGGCGGCCTCGATCATGCAGCGCTGGCCGGTGCGCAGCGCGCAACCGGCGCTTTCCAGCAGCAGGCCGGAGGCGCCCACCAGGCGGCCGGTGGGCGTGGCCACCGGCACCTCGCCCAGCTCGACGCGACGCAGTGCGGCGGCGATCATGCGCCCTGCTCCTGCGGCTCGGTTTCGCTCTCGACCAGCTGGCTGTGCACCTGGGCCATGCAGGCCGCCAGGCGCTGGGCGCAGCCGGCATCGGCCTCGCGGCCGCCGGCCAGCAGCCGGCATTCGCCGCTCGCCAGCGTCGCATCGGGCAGCAGGCGCCAGGCCTCGGCGCGCTCGGGGGCCAGGTCTTGCAGGCGCCGCAAATCCTCCGGGTTGAGGAAGACCTCGACGCCATCGCGCGCCACCGGCATGCCGGCCAGGGTCTCGTCCACCAGGGCCAGCAACTGGGCCGGTTGCAGGGTCAGCTCGCAGCGGATCACCTGGCGCGCCACCTTCTCGACCAGCTCCACCACCTCCTTGCGTGCCGCCGCCTGCACCTCGGCCTGCAGCGCCTTCAGCTCGCGCAGCAGCGCATCCACCGGCGCGGCCAGCGACTCGAAGCGCGCCAGCGCCTCGCGCCGCCCCAGCGCCAGGCCCTGCGCGCGGCCCTCGGCCTGCGCGGCCTCGCTGCCGGCCTGCAGGCCGCTGGCATGGCCCTCCTCGTAGCCCTTGGCCAGGCCTTCCTGGAAACCCTGGGCCAGGCTGGCCTGCAACTGCGCCGGCGAGCTGGCCGGCAGGGCCAGGCTGGCCTGCAGCTGGGCCAAGGGCGGGAAGCGGTGCGGACGCATGGGCTTGCTCATCACTCGACCGTGGCCTCGGCAAACAGCTGCACCTCGATCTCGCCGGCATCCACCAGGGCCTTGACCCTGGCCATCACCTCGGCACGGGCCTGCTCGACGCGCGACAGCGGCACCGGGCCGCTGCGGCGTATCAGTTCCTCGAAGTTCTGCGCCTGGCGCCGCGGCATCGCGGCCAGGATGGCGTTGCGCACCGCACCCTCGGCGCCCTTCAGGGCCACCGCCCAGAGCTCGGGCGCCACTTCCTCGATCACGCGCGTCAGCACCGCCTCGCTCTGGCGCGACAGCACCAGGAAGTCGTACATGCTGAGTTCGATCTCGCCCATCACATCGGGGTCATGGGCGCGCAGGCGCTCCACCATCTGCTGGCGGTCGGCGGGCAGGCGGTTGAGGATCTCGGCCACCTGGCGCACGCCCTCGACGCTGGCGCTCTGCTGGCCCAGGCCGGCCAGGCAGCGCTCGACCAGCTCCTCCAGCTCGACCAGCAGCTCGCGGTCCACCTCCTGCAGGCGCGCCACGTTCAGCAGCACCAGGTCGCGGCCCTCGGCGGGCAGCGCGGCGATCACCTCGCTGGCCAGATGCGGCGGCAGGAAGGCCAGGAACACCGCCTGCATGCGCACATGCTCGTAGGCGATGTGCTCGGCCAGCCATTTGGGCGAGGCCCATTGCAGGCGCTGCATCTTGGGGCGGATCGCGTCGCCATAGATGTTGTGCAGCACGCTGTTGGCGATGTCGCCACCCAGGGCCAGGTCCAGCGAACGCTTCAGGTAGGAGCGCGAGGCGCCGTGCACGCCGCTCTGCTCGCGGTAGTCGTCGAAGAAATGCTGGATCGCGGTCTTCACCGAATCGACCTTGATGCCGCTCATGCGCGACATCACCTGGGTCACGTCCAGCAGCTCCTCGCGCGACAGGCAGCGCAGCACCGCCGCGGCCGGCTCCTCGCCCATGCTCAGCAGCACGATGGCGGCGCGCTCGACGGCGCTCAGCGCACCCGGCTCGGCCGCTGCCATCAGATCACTTGCCTCGGCCATATTGCACCCACTGTTTCACCACCTCGGCGACGCGCTCGGGCTCCTTGGCCGCCAGCACCTTGAGGTGATCCACCAACACATCCACCGGTGAACCGGGGGGCGGCAAGTCGTAGTTCTCCAGCAGCGGCACCACCGCCAGCGCGGGTGCGGCGGCCGCGCCCGGCACCGCAGCCGGCAGGGCCAGCCCTGGCGCGGCGGCCAGGGGCGGCGTGGCGCCATCCGGCATCAGCGGGGTCAGCGGCGTGGTCTCGACCGTCTGCAGGGCGTTCGAGGGCGCCAGGCGCTGCTGGGCCAGGCGCAGCAGCGGCCGCGCAAGCAGCAGGTAAGCCAGCAGCGCGCCCAGGCCATAGACGGCCCAGCCGCCCATGTCCACCAGGTTGTCGCGCTGCTGGTACCAGGGCTCGAGCTGTGGCGGCGCCGGGAAGGCCATCGGCGAGACGGTGAGCTGGTCGCCGCGTTCGCTGTTGATGCCCAGGCCGCTGTTGAGCAGCTTCTCGATCTTGGCCAGCTCGGCCGGGTTCCAGAGCTTTTCGGCGCCGGGCGCGGCGGCGTTGTTGAGCAGCACTGCGACATGCAGGCGCGCCAGCCGGCCGCGGCTGCGCTTAATCTGGGTGATGTTGCGGTCGTAGGCGTACTGGCGGGTGCTGGCGTTCTTGTGCGCGCTGGCGCCGTTGTCGCCCTCCGGTGCCGAGGCGCCATTGGCCGCCGCGTTGACTGCCCCATTCACCGGCCGGTTGCTCAGCGAGCCCGGCACGCCCAGGGCGATGCGCTCGCGGTCGCTCTCTTCGCGCATCGCCTCGTTGGTGAGGCGCGGCGCGTCGCCGTACTGCTCGCGCGTCTCCTGCACGCGGTCGTTGTCGACCTCGGCGGTGACGCTGAGCCGGTAGTTGGCCTCGCCCAGCACCGGGGCGAGCAGGTCGTGCACATTGCGGCGCACCTCGTCCTGGTAGCGCTGTGCCGCCTCGTTGCCCTGGTTGGCCTCGAAGCCCTCGGCCAGGTCCACGCGCGCCGACAGCAGATTGCCGGCCTGGTCCACCAGGCTGACGCGCTGCGGCTCCAGGCTGGCCACGCTGCCGGCCACCAGATTGATGGCGGCGGCGATCTGCTCGTTGCTGAGCTTGCGGCCGGGCTTGAGCGTCAGTACCACCGAGGCCGAGCTCTTCTGGCCGTCGTTGAGCACAAAGCTGGTGGACTTGGCGATGGACAGGTGCACGCGCGCCGCCTCCACCGCGTCCAGCGCCATCATCGATTGCGCCAGCTCGCCCTCCAGGCCGCGACGGAAGCGCACGTCCTGCACGAACTGGCTCACGCCCAGCGGGTCGTTCTTGTCCATCAGCTCCATGCCGGCCGGCAGCTTGGCGACCACGCCCTTGGCGGCCAGCAGCATGCGCACGCGGCCCAGCGCGCTCTCGGGCACCAGCACCTGGCCGGTCTCGGGATGCAGGCGGTAGGCGATGTGCTCGGCGTCCAGCACCGCCAGCATCTCGCCGTTGGCGACGCGCTCGCGCTGGCCGAACACCGGCTTGTAGGCGGCCTGCTCGCGCCACATCAGCATCAGCGCCAGCGCGGTGCCGGCCACGGCCAGCGACAGCACCGGCAGCAGGCCCTTGGCCAGGCCGGCGGGCATGGCGGGGCGCGCGTTCCAGGCGGAACCCAGGCGGGACTTGAGCGTGTTGAACATGGTGGGGATGGCGAGGTCGTTGCGGGGCTCAGAGCTGCAGCTTGATCAGCTCGTCCATCGCGCCGACCAGCTTGTTGCGCACCTGCATCAGCATCGAGAAGGACAGGCTCGCGTCCTGGCTGGCCAGCATCGCGCCCACCAGGTCGTCGCTCTCGCCGCGCTCCACCGCGCCCATGCGCTCGATGGCCTGCTGCTCCTTGCCATCCACCTGATGCAGCGCCTGCTGCAGGCTGTGGCCGAAGCCCGCCGCACCGGCCTCGCCCGCCATGGGCGAGGCCAGGCGCAGCGCGTCCTGCTCGATGCGAGCCAACTCGGCCTGCACCGGCTGTGCGATGGCGCCGCCGTGGCCGGCCGACAGGGCCGCTGGCGTGATCGCGATGGCGCTCATGGATACCCCTTTTCAATATAGTGCGGGCCGCCTCGGCGGTGCCCGGCACAAACTCAGGACGTACGCAGGCCTTACCCCCAAGCATGGAGTAATGACAAGCAAACAGAAATACTGGACGCGGCCTTCGGCGATGACAACCGAAAACCCGACAAAAACTCGACCTTAAATACGCAGATGCAAGCCCATTTGATACTCCCGTTTCGCCCTTCTTGTTTTTATTAGCGCAATATCAAGATCAATTACAAAAATAGCAGCAGATATTCATGACGCAGGCATGAACAACTCAAGCAATTCATTCCGCTGCCATATTCAAGACAAACCCATCCCCTTGCCCAACGTCGCGGCAATTGCAGCTCAGGATGGATGCGTGAACGCGGCAACGAGCCGCCCGGCGCTCAGCTTGCGCCGACGCGCAGGGCCAGGCCCGCGCCAGGTGGCGCCAGTTCAGGAGGAAGAAGGAATCGATAAAGCTTGCTCATGCGCTGGTCCAATCGGGCCCAAATGGCCCTGAAGGTCGGCGGCAAGCCCTGGCGAAGGCCAGCAAAGGTCACAACAGGCCACTGGCGTGGCCCGGCAGGCGAGAGCACCCACAGACCCACGCAGCACGTGGATCGGCAGACTCAGGTCTGGCAACCCCGCTATCGTTACCCGAACCGCGCCCCTGTGGGAGCGCCGCCCGGATGGTAGACCGGAGGCTTTGCGACCCCGGCTTTCGCTCGGGTGTGCCCTGATGTATCCAACTGTACAGAGCCTTCGATACCGCCGCAAGCCTCCGCATCGATATTAGCGACGGCGCCTCCACTGCCCGTGAACTAGTTCACAGGCGGCACCATCCCAAAGCGCCCACCGGGTCTCCCGACCCAGCTTTCAGCCAATACCCACACGCCGCGCTCCGGTATATCCACGACCAAATCATGCTCACCCCTCGATATGGCGACCTGAAAACCATTTTTATTAAGCGCCGACGCCAAAAATCGTGAAATCATGCCGCCCGTAAACCCTAATATTAGAGGCAACCCTACATATTCGGCGGCCAGTTCCTAAAATGCAGGGCATCCGCCGGGCCGATTGCCATCCACGCAATCCGCGCCCATGCCTCGCGAAGCCACCGGCCGCTCCGGCCCCGCCGCCCCATGCCGCAACAAGCCTTGCCACAGGCCAACGCCACCCTGCCCCTGGACCCGCGCACGCTGGGCCGCCCGGTGCACCTGCTGCCACGCCTGGCCGAAAGCCTGCGCGAGGCCTTCAACGAGGCCCTGCGCCTGCAGCTGAACCGGCGCTACCGTAGCCAGTACCAGGTCAGCGATCTCGGCTTCCAGCCGCTGGAGGGCGTGCCGGCCGCCGGCCGCTGGCTGCTCGGCAAGGGTGCGGCCGGCGTGCTGGGCTGCCGCATCGATCGCCCGCTGGTGCTGGCCGTGATGGCACAGCGTTATGGCGCACTGCCGGACGCCGGCGCCAACCCGCCCGAGACCTCCAGCGAGGAGCGCGTGCAGGCCTGGCTGAGCCGTCTGCTGCTGGAGCCGCTGCAGGCCCTGCTGCTGGAGCCGGTCGAACCTGCGCCCTTGGGCGAGCTGCAGGCGCAGATGGCGCCGCAGTTGCCCGCCGGCAGCTGGCTGCTGCGCCTGAACCTGCGCGAGCCCGGCCAGGGCCTGGCCAGCAAGCTGGTGCTGGCATTGGCGCCGGCCTATCTGGACGCGGTGCTGCAGCGCCTCGCGCCGGCACGCGCCGGCGCGCCCACCCCGGCCCAGCCGCCGCTGGCGCGCCGCCTGCCGCTGACCCTGCAGGCGCGCCTGCTGGAGCGCCCGATGGAGCTGGGCGAGCTGCTGGCGCTGCGGCCCGGCAGCCTGATCCCCATCCACATGGGCCATGCCGAGGTACTGGTGGGCGGCACGCGCCTGTTCACCGCCGCGGTGGCCGAGCACCAGGGCAAGCTGTGCCTGACCTCTTTTGAAGATGCCGAGTAAGCCATGAACATGAACGACACCCCCGACCTGGAACATCTGCTGGACGATCTCGACGGCGCCGAGCCGGCGCTGCTGGGCCAGCCCGAGCTGGCGCCCGCGCCGCCCCAGCGCGCGCTGCCGCAACTGATGCGCAAGATCCCGGTGACGCTCACACTGGAGGTTGGCGAGGCAAAGATTTCGCTGCACGAGCTGGCCCAGCTGGGCGCCGACAGCGTGGTCGAGCTCGACACCCTGGCCGGCGAGCCGCTGACCCTGAAGGTCAACGGCGCCACCATCGGCCGCGCCGAGGTGGTGGTCTCGGGCGACAACTACGCGCTCAAGGTGATCGACATCGCCGGCCTCGATCTGGAGCAGCTGCAGCCATGATGCTCAAGCGCCTGCGGCGCGCGGGCCTGCTCCTGCTGGGCGCGGCGCTGAGCCTGGCCCACCACCCCGTCCTGGCCGACACGCTGAAGATCAGCGGCATGGGCGCGGGCGGCGCTGGCGACTTCACCGTCAAGACCCAGGTCCTCATCATCATGACCCTGCTCGGGCTGCTGCCCGTGCTGGCGCTGATGATGACCAGCTTCACCCGCTTCGTCATCGTGCTGTCGCTGCTGCGCCAGGCCCTGGGCCTGCAGCAGGGCCTGCCGAACCGGCTCATCACCGGCGTGGCGCTGATCCTGACGATTCTGGTGATGCGGCCGGTGGGCGAGCAGATCTTGGAAAAGGCCTTCGTGCCCTACGACGCCGACAAGATCACCCTCACCGAGGCGCTCAAGGTGGCCGAGGCACCGCTGTCGCGCTTCATGCTGGCGCAGACCAGCAAGAGCGCGCTGGCGCAGATCGCCAAGCTGGCCGGCGAGGAGCAGGTCGACAAGCCCGAGGCCCATGGCTTCACCGTCAAGCTGGCCGCCTTTGTGCTGAGCGAGCTGAAGACCGCCTTCCAGATCGGCTGCATGCTCTTCATCCCCTTCCTGGTCATCGACCTGGTGGTCTCCTCGGTGCTGATGGCGATGGGCATGATGATGCTGTCGCCGCTGGTGATCTCGCTGCCGCTGAAGCTGCTGCTGTTCGTGCTGGTGGACGGCTGGACGCTGACCGTCAACACCCTGGTCAGCAGCGTGAGGGCCTACTGAAATGAGCCCCGAGATCGCCATCGACCTGATCAGCGAGAGCCTGCATCTGGTGATGCTCTTGGTGACCCTGCTGGTGCTGCCGGGCCTGCTGGTCGGTCTGCTGGTGAGCCTGTTCCAGGCCGCCACGCAGATCAATGAGCAGACGATGAGTTTTCTGCCCAAGCTGCTGGTCACCCTGCTGGTGGTGGGCCTGATGGGCCGTTGGATGGTGGGCTCGCTGATGGACTTCTGCGTCTCGATCTTCGAGCGCGCGGCCACCTTGGTGGGCTGAGACGGACCATGGACCTCGAGTTCATGCAGCTGGCCGGCCTCCTCAGCGCGCTGTGGTGGCCGTTCTGCCGCGTCATGGCCATGCTCAGCGCCGCGCCGCTGCTGGGCGAGGCGATGGTGCCCGCCACCGTGCGCGTGCTCTTGTCGCTGGCTCTGGCCGTGGTGCTGCTGCCCATCTCGCAAAGCACGGCGCTGGCCGTCAACCCCTGGTCGCTGCAGGGCGTGGCCGTGGCGGCCGAGCAGGCCCTGCTGGGCTTTGTGCTGGGCCTGGCCTTTCACCTGACACTGGCGGTGATCAATCTGCTGGGCTTTCTGCTCTCGTCCCAGCTGGGCCTGGCGATGGCGGTGATGAACGACCCTATGAATGGCAGCTCGTCCGACGTCGTGTCGGGCCTCTTGGGCGTGCTGTGCATGCTGGTGTTCTTTGCCATCGACGGCCATCTGCTGCTGGTGGGCGTGGTCGGCGCCAGTTTCAAGGCCTGGCCGGTGGGGTCGGGTCTTGCGGCGCTGTCGCTGGAGACCATCGCCTACAACATCGCCTGGGTGTTCTCGGCCGCCCTGCTGCTGGCCCTGCCGGTGATCTTCTCCACCCTCTTGGTGCAGATCGGCCTGGGTTGGCTGAACCGGGTGGCGCCCAGCCTGAACCTGTTCTCGCTGGGCTTTTCGGTAGTGACGCTGTTCGGCCTCTTCATGCTGAGCCAGCTGCTCAGCGCCGTGCCGGCCCACTATCTGCGCCTCACCGAGCGCGTGCTGGAGCTGATCGATCATGGCCTGAAGGCCGGGGTGCCCGGCCATGTCTGAGTCCGCCAGCGGCGACAAGACCGAAAAGCCCTCGGCGCAGAAGCTGAAGAAGGCGCGCGAGCAGGGCCAGGTGGCACGCTCGCGCGATCTCGCCACGGCCGTCGCCGTGCTCTTGAGCCTGAAGCTGCTGGTGGCCCTGCTGCCCGGCTATCTGGACGACTTCGGGCGCCTGTTCCGCATCGGCTTCGCCACGCTGGAGAGCGAGGGCGCGCTGGACAATCTGCTGTCCGCGGCGATGCTGGACGCGCTCTGGCTGGTGGCCAAGATGGTGGCGCCGCTGCTGCTGGTGCCGGCCGCCGTGCTGCTGGCCTCGGCCTTCCCCGGTGGCCTGGTGTTCAGCGCCCAGCACTGGGCGCCGCAGCTCAACCGGCTGAGCCCGATGAGCAATCTGGGTCGCCTCGTCAGCGCCAAGCATTTCAGCGAGCTGGGTGTCTCCATCGCCAAGGTGCTGTGCCTGCTGCTGGCCTTGTGGCAGGTGGCGCGCGGCATGGCGCGCGACTGGGCCGGCCTGCAGGCGCTGAGCCTGCATGAGGCGCTGCTGCAGGGCAGCGGCCTGATGCTGGACGGCGCGATGGTGATGTGCAGCGTGTTCCTGCTGTTCGCCGTCATCGACCTGCCGCTGCAGCAGTTCTTCTTCATGCGCGGCCAGCGCATGAGCAAGCAGGACATGAAGGAAGAACACAAGCAGAACGAGGGCCGGCCCGAGGTGCGCCAGCGCATCCGCCAGCTGCAGCGCCAGCTCGCCAAGCGCGGCGTGCGCCAGTCGGTGCCGGGCGCCGATGTGGTGGTCGTCAACCCCGAGCACTACGCGGTGGCGCTGAAGTACGACGAGCAGCGAGCCGAGGCCCCCTTCGTGCTGGCCAAGGGCGTCGACGAGATGGCCTTCTACATCCGCGAGATCGCCGCCGAGCACGGCGTGCAGGTGCTGGTGCTGCCGCCGCTGGCGCGCGCCATCTACAACACCAGCCAGGTCCAGCAGCAGATACCCGCCTCGCTCTACAACGCCGTGGCCCAGGTGCTGGGCTATGTGATGCAGCTCAAAGCCTTCCAGCGCGGCGCACGCGCATCCCTTCCCCAGCTGCCGGCCGATCTGGCCGTGCCGGCCCATCTTTCCGAGCCCCAAGTCTCATGAACATGCTCTCGCGCCTGACCGCCCTGATGGCCCGCCACCGCGTCGCCTCGCCGCTGTTCCTGATGGCCATCCTGGCCATGGTGATACTGCCGCTGCCGCCGGTGCTGCTGGACATGCTGTTCACCTTCAACATCGTGCTCGCACTGGTGGTGATACTGGTCAGTGTCAACAGCAAGCGGCCGCTGGACTTCTCGGTCTTCCCCAGCATCATCCTGGCCACCACCCTGCTGCGCCTGTCGCTCAACGTGGCGTCCACCCGCGTGGTGCTGCTGCACGGCCACGAGGGCACCCATGCGGCCGGCCAGGTGATCGAGTCCTTCGGCAATGTGGTGATAGGCGGCAACTTCGTCGTCGGCATCGTCGTGTTCGTGATCCTGATGGTGGTGAACTTCATCGTCGTCACCAAGGGCGCGGAGCGCATCTCCGAGGTCTCGGCCCGCTTCACGCTGGACGCCCTGCCCGGCAAGCAGATGGCCATCGACGCCGACCTCAACGCCGGCCTGATCAACCAGGAGAAGGCCCAAGCGCGGCGCAAGGAGGTGGGCGCCGAGGCCGACTTCTACGGCGCGATGGACGGTGCCTCCAAGTTCGTGCGCGGCGACGCGATCGCGTCCATCCTGATCCTGCTCATCAACATGATCGGCGGCGTCGCGATCGGCGCCTTCATGCACGATCTGTCCTTTGGCGACGCCTTCCGCCAGTACGCGCTGCTGACCATCGGCGACGGCCTGGTGGCCCAGATCCCGGCGCTCTTGCTGTCGGCCGCGGCGGCCATCATCGTCACCCGCATCAGCGATGCCGGCGACATCGAGAACCAGATCGGCGAGCAGCTGCTGGCCTCGCCCGCGGTGCTCTACAGCGCCGCCGCTGTGATGCTGGGCCTAGCGGTAATCCCCGGCATGCCGGTGCTGACCTTCAGCGCCTTTGCCGCGGTGCTGGGTTTCGTGGGCTGGCGCATGAGCCAGCGCCAGCAGGCCGCGCCCAAGCCGGCCGCGGCGGTGGAGACGGCGCTGCTGGTCGAGGCCCAGCCCGAGCCCGACTGGCGCGCGCTGCCGGTGGTCGAGCCGCTGTCGGTGGCGGTGGGCTACAAGCTGGTGCAGCTGATCGATCCGGCGCACGGCGCGCCGCTGCAAAAGCGCGTCAAGGGCATGCGACAAAGCCTCAGCGAGAACCTGGGCCTGCTGCTGCCCAGCCTGACGGTGCGCGACGATCTGTCGCTGAAGCCGACGCAGTACAGCGTGCTGCTGAACGGCAGCGTGATCGCCCAGGGCGAGGTCTATGCCGAGCGCCTGATGGCCATTGCCTCGGCCCAGGTCTATGGCGAGCTGGACGGCGTGCCCGGCCTGGACCCAGCCTATGGCATGCCCGTCACCTGGATAGAGGCCCAGCACAAGGCCCATGCGCTGGGCCTGGGCTACCAGGTGGTGGACCTGGCCAGCACCATTGCCACCCACCTGTCCAAGCTGGTGCGCGACCATCTGCCCGAGCTGCTGCGCTACGAGGACATCACCGCGCTGATGGAGCGGCTGACGGCGCAAAGCCCCAAGCTGGCCGCGGCGCTGGAGAAGGCCTACACGCACAGCCAGCTGCTGAAGATACTGCGCCTGCTGCTGGCCGAGAACGTCTCGATCAAGGACATCGTGCTGATCGCCAGCACCCTGGTGGAGAACGCCGAGGCCACCAAGGACCCGATCCTGCTAGCCGCCGAGCTGCGCTGCGCGCTGCGCCGTCAGATCGTCTCCGGCCTCTGCGGCCCGGTGGGCGGCATGAAGGTCTTCAACCTCGGCAACGAACTCGAGAACCTGCTGCTGGGCGCGCTCAACCAGGCCCGCCAGGGCGGCGCCAAGGTCAGCCTGGACAGCTATCCCGTAGACCCGCAACTGCTGGGCCAGCTGCAGCAGCACATGCCCGCCGCACGCGACGCGATGAAGGCCCAGGCCAGCACCCCGCTGCTGCTGGTGACGCCGCAGGTGCGGCCGCTGCTGGCCCGCTACGCGCGCCTGTTCGCGCCGGGCCTGAACGTGCTCTCCTACAACGAGGTGCCGGAGCAGCGCGAGATCAGCGTGCTGGGTTCGCTGGGCTGAGCCCGGCCTCGCGCTGACGCAGCACCGCGGCGATTTCGGCCGCAGCGCGCAGCAGCCAGGCGCCATGCCCCAGCGCCAAGGGCTGAGACGCCGGCGCGCGCGTGGGCATGGGCCGCGTCAGGCGCACCAGCCAGCAGCGCCGCAGGCGCAGCGGCACCGCAGCCAGCGCGGTGGCGATCGCCGGCACCAGCGCGCGCAAGGCCTGCAGGGTGGCGGGCGAACGCGCGCCGAGCTGCAGCCACAGGCCTTGCTGCCAGTGCAAGAGCACCAACACCGGCTCGCCATCGAGCAGCAGGCCCAGCGCCAGGCTCGGGTCCTCCTGCGCGGCGCCGCCGGCATGGGCCTCGTCGCGATCGCGCGGCCAGCGCCAGGGCGCTTGCGGCGTGGCCATGAAGCGCAGCCCCTGCTGGGGCAGCGCCGCGGCCATGCTCAGCGCCAGCCTGCCGTCCAGCAGCTGCGCCTGCCAGCGCGCCGCCTCGGTGGCGGCGTCGGGCTGCTCGTGCAGCGTCTCCACGCGCATCGCCGTCAGCATGGCGACATCCATCGGCTCCGCAGCGATCGGCGCGATCACCTCGACGGGCGGGGCCGCCGGGCGCGCGGCGCGCGCGGCGGCCGGAGACAGTGCGGGCAGGGCCGGCAGCGCAGGGATGGGCGTGATGGAGGAGGCCATGAGTTCGAGGCATCGAAGGGCTCAAAACAAAAAAACCCGGCGCTCGCACGCCGGGTTTCTCGCTTGCAGGCAGTGCCTTGGCGGTATTACTGCAGCAGCGACATGACCAGGCCGGACATGCTGTTGCTCTGCTTCAGCATCGACGAGCCGGCTTGCATCAGCATCTGCTTGGTCGTCATGTTCGAGGTCTCGGTGGCGTAGTCCACGTCCATGATGCGGCCACGGGCCTGGGCGGCGTTGGTGCTGACGTTCTGCAGGTTGTTGTAGACATGGTCCAGGCGGTTGGCCGCGGCACCCATGCCGGCGCGGATCTTGCCGATCGTGTCCAGCGCGGTGTTGACCTTGTCGATCGCGCCATTGGCGCTGGCGGCATTGATTTCGGTGCCGGCGGCGCCGCCCGGGGCGGTGTACTTGGCGCTGACGGCGGTCAGGTCGGTGCCGGCCTGGGTGAAGTCGGCGCTGATGTCCACGGTCATCTTCTCGCTCGACGAAGCGCCGATCTGGAAGGTCACCGCTGCGGCCATGGTGCCGCCCACCAGCAGCTTGCTGCCGCCGAAGCTGGTGTTGTTCATGATGTTGTTCAGCTCACCGCCCAGGGCGTCGTACTCGGCCTGCATGGCGTCGCGATCCTTGGTGGTGGACGAACCGCTGGCGGACTCGGTAGCCAGGTCCTTCATGCGCAGCAGGATGTTCGAGACTTCGTTCAGCGCGCCTTCGGCGGTCTGCAGCATCGAGATGCCGTTCTGCGTGTTGCGCATCGCCACGGCCTGGCCGCGGGTCTGGGCGTCCAGACGGGTGGCGATCTGCAGGCCGGCGGCGTCGTCCATGGCGGAGTTGACGCGGAAGCCCGTGCCCAGGCGGGTCATCGAGGTGGACAGAGCGCGCTGCGAAGCGCCCAGCGAGTTTTGCGTGGAAAGAGCAGCGGCGTTGGTGTGCAGGCTAAGCATGGGAAGCTCCAGAAGTTTGTCGTCGTGATCGGACAAGTTGTCTTGCCCTCAGCCACACAAGGCGACGCGCCGCCCGCAGGACTTAAATGCCGAACGAAGAAAAACTTTGGAAACCGCCGCGGCTGCGGACTGGCCTGCCCGGAGGGACTCGAACCCCCGACCTGCTGCTTAGAAGGCAGCTGCTCTATCCAGTTGAGCTACGGGCAGTGTGTGTGTGAACAAGGCCTGCGTTCCCACGCAGGCCTTGCCCTTGATGCCCTTGAATTGTGCCATGGGCCTCGGGCAGGCCCAGCAACGGTCAAGAAGGCCGATCAGCCGATCAGCACGTTCACGATGGCGTTGCCGATGCCCATCAGCGCCGCGCCCGAGATCAGGCCCGCACAGATCGGCTCGCAGCCTTCCACCCAGCGCTTGTAGCCGGCGCTGCGGGCGTCCTTGAAGCGCTTGGAGAGCAGCCAGAACATCAGCGCGCCCAGCCACATGGCCAGGGTCGACTCGGGCGGCAGCACCACGCCCAGGCCCACCGAGACGGCGGAGATCTGGAACCGCCCCTTGCTGGCGATGCGCGCCACTTCCAGGATGATGGCGCTGACGACCGCGAAGCCCATCGCGATCAGGGCCGAGCTCGGCAGACCCTTGAGGCCCTTGGCGATGATCTCGGCCACGCCCTTCCACTGGATGGCGGCGGGCATCGCGAACTGCTCGGACACCAGGGTGGCGACCGAGCGCACGCCGTTCACATCCGGCGGCAGGAACAGCAGGAAGAACAGCGGCACGCAAGCCAGCACGCCGGCGATGATGCCGATCAGATGGCCCACCACCTGGTGGCGCGGCTTGCCGCCCAGCATGTAGCCGGGCTTGATGTCGGACAGCAGGTTGGCGGCGTTGGAGGCGATCTCCGAGGTCATGCCCGCGGGCAGCAGATTGCTGGCCGGGTTGGAGCTGTCGATCGCGCCCATGGTGAACTGGGTGATCTTGGAGAGCGAGCCGGTGGGCGTCCACGAGGTCAGCGCCATCGAGTTGGTGCAGATCACCGTCAGCACGAAGATCAGCGGCAGCGAGACCAGGGCCAGCAGCAGGGGCACGCCAAAGAATTCATGCGTGATCCAGGCACCCAGCAGGCCGAACACCGGCACGCCCACGTACGAGACCCACAGCGGCACCTCGATATGTGCCAGCAGATCGGTGCCGGCATCGGCCTTGGTCTTCTTGCCCGTCACGGACTTGAAGGCGGCGGTGAACAGCTCGGGCTTGGCGGCCAGGCTCACCAGCGAGCCCGTCACCATCATCGCCACACCCCACCACATCGACCATTGGTTGACGATCTCGGCACGCGAGATCGGCACGATGGCACCGCTGGGCGCAACGCGCTGCACGATGTCGCCCGCCTGGATCATGATGGGGGCGAGGATCACGAAGTTGATGAAGGCGCCCAGCAGGCAGCTGGTGGCCACGGCAATGCCCATCAGGCCGCCCACGCCCAGCATCGCGGCGTCGAGCGTGAAGCGCAGGCCGAGGGCGCGGAAGTCGGTGCCGAGGATCTTGGGGATCCACAGGTCCGCCTTCACCGCCGCCTGGTAGTAGTACTGGTCGAGGCGCTCGTGGAAGGTCCAGGGCTCCTTCATGCCGGCCCACTGATCCATGCGCAGCAGCTTGAACTGCAGCAGCTTCATCCAGCCGTCGCTGACGATGGCCTGGTAGGTGGCGGTGAGCACCGCCACCTTGGCGAGCAGGCGCGCCTTGTACATGCCCTCGCCGGCCTCGCCGGTGTAGAGCGAATCCAGCACCACGCCGCAGGCACGCCCCTCGGGGAAGGGCAACTGGTCTTCGTTGATGAAGCGGCGCTTCATCGGGAAGGCCACCAGCACGCCCAGGGTGGAGATCACCGCGATCCAGATCATCAGCTGCCACCAGGGGATGATCTTGCCGCTCACCAGCATATAGGCCGCCATGCTGGAGAACAGCGGCGAGACCACATAGCCGGCGGCAGTGGCGATGGACTGGGTGCAGTTGTTCTCCAGCACCGTGTAGTCCGAGGCCCAGCCCGCGGCATGCATCATGCGGAACATCGCGAAGGCCAGGATCACCGAGGTCAGGCCCACGCCGATGCCGATGCCGGTCTTGGCCCCGATATAGAGGCTGGTGGCGGCCAGCACGCCGCCCAACAGGAAGCCGGTCAGGCCCGAGCGCAGGCTCAGCTGCGCCATGTCGCCGCGGTAGATGTTCTTGAACCACCACTCGTCTTTCTGGGCGCGCGTCCAGGTGTGGATCTGTTCTTCGCTGAGCTGTTGTATCGCCATGCTGTGCTTGATCGATCTGTTGAATCTCGGGGGCAGGCCGCGCGCCAGCTTGTGGCCAGGCGGGCGACCGCGCTTGTCGCGGTGCGCGCGGATTGTCCCAGCCGCGGTCAACGCTGGCTGTCCGGGTTGACCTGGGGGCGCAAGCTCGGCGCGGCCCTTTTCAAAAAGCAAAACCCGCTGGGGACGGCGTCCGCAGCGGGTTGGCATGGTGTCAAGACATGGTCGGGGCGGCGGGATTCGAACTCGCGACCCTCTGCTCCCAAAGCAGATGCGCTACCAGGCTGCGCTACGCCCCGACTAAGCCGGCCATTGTAGCCTGGATTTCAGCCCCGCCCGAAAAACAGTTTCAGCCCACCTCGATCAGGCGCCCCTGGGCGGTGATGAAGGCGCTGCGCACCGGCTCGCCCGGCTGCAGCCGCTGCACCGCGGCACGGTAGACGCGCAGCTGCTCCAGATACTCGGGCTGGCGCTGTGGCGCATCGTTGAGCTTGTAGTCCAGCACCCACCATTCCGGCCGGCCGCCCCCGCCGCCCTCGCTGGCGCGCTGCACCAGACGGTCCAGCCGCAGGTCGGCGCCCTCGTGGCTCACCGGCACCTCGTTGCCGGCCCACAGCAGGGCCGACGCGTCGAAGAAGGGGGCGCAATCCGCGCTGCCCAGGATCGCCTGCACCGCACGCGCCAGGCGCTCGCTGCGCTTGGCGTCGAGGCCGTACATCTGCGCCGCCGCGCCCAGCAGCGCTGGCAAGACCTGACCCCGTGCCTGCCCCTGCCCTTGCCCATTTGGGCCGCTGGCCCATTCCAGCACCCGGTGCATGGCCTCGCCCAGGGCGGCCATCTCGTCCAGCTCGGCCGTCCGCACCACCAGCTCGGCAGGCTCGGGCGTGGCCGGCCGGGCCGCGGCGGGCGGCAGCTGGGGCAGCTCGAGCAGGCGGACCTCGGCGCTGCCCAGGTCGGCAGCGGCCGCTGCCGCAGGCACCCAGGCGGGCGCGAGCGCCTGCAGGCGGGCCCACCAACTGCCCGCCGGCCCGGCCTTGGCGGAAGGGCTGCGGCTCAGCACCAGGCGCGCCTTGGCGCGCGTCATCGCCACATACAGGGCATTCAACTCCTCGCGCTGGCGTTCCCCCTGCTCGACGCGCATCAGCTCGGCCAGGGCCGGCGGCGGGCGGCTTTCCGAGCCAAGGAAGGCGACGCGCCGCGGCCAGGGTTGCTGCACCGGCCAGTCGACCAACAGAGTCGCATGATCGGCCCGCGCCGCCGCGGCATCGCTGTCCATCAGCACCACCACGCGGGCCTCCAGGCCCTTGGCGCCATGCACGGTCAACAGCTGCACGGCATCGGCCTCGCTATAGGCCGGCAGGTTCAGCGCGCGCTGGCGCAGGGCCCGCACAAAGCCATAGACGGTGACATAACGCCCGCCGTCCAGGTCCAGCGCCAGGCCCAGCAGGGCCTGCAAGGCATGCAGGCGCGCGCGCCGCTCGCTGGGCGGCACGCGCGCCGCCACCCGGGCCAGCAGATCGCCCTCGTGCAGGATCTGGTCCAGCAGCTCCTGCGGCGTACATTGCTGCACGCGCTCGCTCCAGGCCTGCAGCAGCCGGCGCGCGCGCTGCAGCGCCGGCTCCAGCGCCGCCTCGTCGGCGGCCAGCAAGGCCTGCCAGAAACTGCTGCGGATCCGCTCCTGATTCTCCTGCCCGCCCTCCACGTCCTCCACGTCCTCCACGTCCGGCACGGCATCGCTGAGGCGGCGCACCGCACCGGCGGCGCGCGAGAGCTGCAACAGGCCCGCCTCGCTGACGTCGAACAGCGGGCTGCGCAGCGCGTGGGCGAGCGAGAGGTCATGCGCGGGCGAGGCCAGCGCGTCCAGCAGGGCCAGCAGGTCGCGCACATCGGGCGCGTCCAGCAGGTTCTGTTCCTCGGGTGCCACATGCGGGATGCCCAGACCCTTGAGCGCCTGGGCCAGCACGCGCAGCGGCTCGCGTTTGCGCGCCAGCACGAAGACCTCGCCGGGCTTGAGGCCCTGGCCATGGATCAGCTCGGCCAGGGCCGCCGCAATGCGCCCGGCCTCGGCGGCACGGCGCTGCAGCTCGGGCTCGTGACGCGCCTCGCGCAGGCTGGGGCGCCAGGCCGCGTCGGCCGGGGTGGCGCCGGCGTCCGCGTCGTCTGCATCCTCCGCGCCCCCCTCTTCCGCGTCCAGGCGCAGGAAGCCCTCCAACGCGTCGGCCGCGCCGACCTCGGTGGAGTGCGCGCGGAAGTTCTCGTACTCGCCCAGTCGTTGCGCCTCGGACAGGGCGGCATTCACCGCCGCCAGCACCACCGGCGCATTGCGGCGCGTGTGGTCGCAGGCCAGCACCGCGCCGCCCAGGCCATCGCGCACGAAGTCGCGCGCCGCCGCGAACACGCGCGGCTCGGCGCGCCTGAAGCGGTAAATGCTCTGCTTGGGATCGCCGACGATGAAGACCGACAGCGGGCGCTGCCCACTGCCGCCACCGCCCGCGCCGCTGTAGCCGGACAGCCAGGCATAAAGGGCCTGCCACTGCAGCGGGCTGGTGTCCTGGAACTCATCGATCAGCAGATGGCGCAGCTGCGCGTCCAGGCGCTCCTGCACCCAGCCCGCCAGCTCGGCGTCGCCCAGCACGGCCAGGGCGCCGCGCTCCAGGTCGTTCATGTCCACCAGGCCGCGGCCATGCTTGAGGCGATCGAAGCTGGCAATCAGCTGCAGGCTCAGGCGCGCCAGGCGCTGATGCAGCGCACGCGCACGCTCCTGCTCCAGGCCGCTCAGCACCAGCTCCACCTCGTCGGCCAGGGCCGCGGCGAGCGGGCTGCTGGCCAGCGCCTTGACGGGCGTGTTCGATTTGGTCAGCAGCTTGCTGCGCACCAGCTCGAACAGCTCGGCCGGCGCCAGCTGCGCGCTGAGCGCCTGCTCGATGGCGGTGGCGGCCTTGCGCATGGTCTCGTTGCGGCCCTGGCCGAGCTCGATCGCCAAGGCCTGCAGCTGCCCACGCAGCGCGGCAAACACCTCCAAGGGTGCGGCCGCGGCGAAGCGCGGCGATACCTCGGCCGCGCCACCCACACTCTCCATCAGCAGGCCCTGCGCCTGCGCCAGGCGCAGCTCCACGCGCTTGTCGAAGCCCGCCAGCAGCCAGCGCAGCACCGTGCTGCGCCCGCACTCGTCGATGAGGGCCTGGTAGTCCACCAGCAGGTCGGCATCGGCCAGTACCTGCGCATGGAAGCCGCGCCAGATCTCGGGCATCAGCTCGCTCTCGTCCTCCAGCAGCTGCAGCTCGGGCGCGATGCCCAGCTGCTGCAGCAGGGCCATCGGCGCGGCGCGCAGCAGCTGCGAGAACCAGGCGTGGAATGTGCGTATTTCCACCGGCCGGCCGCCCTCCAGCAGGCGCTGCTGCAGGCCCTGCAGCGCCGGCGCGGCGGCGCGCGCCTCGGCCTCGGCCATGCCTCGCTGCATCAGCGCCTCGACGCGCTGCGCCTCGCTGCCGCGCGCGAATTCGGCCAACCACTCGGCCAGGCGCTGGCGCATCTCGCCGGCGGCCTTGCGCGTGAAGGTGATGGCCACGATCTGCTGCGGCTCGACCCCGTCCAGCAAGGCGCGCAGGATGCGCGAGACCAGCATCCAGGTCTTGCCGGCGCCGGCGCAGGCCTCGACCACCACGCTACGACGCGGGTCGCAGGCGAGCTCGTAAAAGCGCTCGCGCGGCCGCAGCTGGCCGTCGATGGTGTAGGCGGCCTGCCGCCCCTCGTTCATAAGCATCTCCGCCGGCATCAGACCGCGCCCTCCCACCAATCGTCCTTGCGGCACAGGCCGCGCACCGCGCAGAAGCCGCAGGCCTTGCCCTCCCCCAGCGCCGGCAGCGCCGCACCGGCCTGCAGCTCGGCCAGGTCGGCCTCCAGGCCCTGGCGCAGCAGCTCGGCCGTCTGCGCCACCTCGGGGTGCTCGATCATCTGCAGGCCCTTGCTGTCGTCCAGCGCCAGATAGGCGGCGCCCAGCTGTGCGGGCTCGGCCTTGTCCAGGTCATCGTCCGCGCACAGCAAGGCATAGACCGCCAGCTGCGTGTCCTCCAGCGGTCGCTTGAGCTTGGCCTTGAGGCCCTCCACCGAGCCGGTCTTGTAGTCCAGCAGCAGGCGCCGGCCGGGCTGGCCGTCGCGGCGGTCCAGCCGCCCCTGCAGGCTCAGCGCGCGCAGCGCCTGGTGCGTCCAGGGCTGGCACTCGCGCGCCTCTTCGCCGGCCTGGTAGCGCCAGCCCTCGGCCTCATGCGTGTCCAGCCAGGCCAGATAGCGCGGCAGCAGGCGCCGGAAGCTGGCGATATAGGGCAGGAATTCCGCCTCCGAAAGTCCCATGCGCGCGCGCTCGGCCTCGGCCGCGGCCAGCAGGTCGGCCATGCGCGGAGCGCCGGCTTCCTCGCCCTGCGCCAGCCGCTGCTGGTGGAAGCGGTACAGCACGGCATGCAGCCAGTTGCCATAGTCGCGCTTGTCCAGCTCCTCGCTGAGCTCGTCTTCCTCGCGCAGGCCCAGGATCTGCTGCGAGAAGAACTGGTAGGGGCAGTTTCTCAGCGCATCCAGGCCGCTGGCGCTGAGGCGACGCGGCAGCTGGCCCGCGGCCAGGGCCTGGGCCCGGTGCGCGGGCTGGGCCTGCAGCGAGCGGCTGGGCCGCGCATCATCCCAGCGCGGCAGCGGCCCGAGGCCGGCGCGCTCGCGCGCGGCCGCCAGGCGCTCCAGCAAGGGGCTGGCCGCCAGCGGCTCGGCCCCGGCAAAACCGCAGCGCAGCAAGGTCAAGGCGGGCGCGCGCAGCAGCTGCACGAAGCCGGCCGCCAATTGCGCGCGACGCGTCGCCTGCTCGGCCATGCCCACGCTGCGCAGCAGCCGATCCGGCAGCAGCACCGGCCCGGCGGCCACCGCGCCCAGGGTCTGCGCATCCGCGCCGGGCAACACCACCGCGGCAAAGGGGCGCAGCATGGCACGCGACAGCGGCGTGATCAGCACCTGCAAGTCCTGCGGCAGGGGCGGCACAAACTGCTGCGCCTCCAGCGTCTCGTTCACCCAGGCCAGGAACTCGGCGCTGCCCAGCTGCGTGCCCTGCAGCGCCAGCTCGTGCGCGGAGTCCGGCCAGGGCGCGCGCTGCAGCCACAGCGCCGCCAGCAATTGGCGCCCGCCGGGCTGCTCGTCCAGCCAGGCGCTGGCCTGCAAGCGCTCCAGCAGCCAGCCCAGCTGCTCCAGCCATTGCGCCAGGCTGCGCTGTGCGGTGCCGGCGCGCAGCAGGGCCAACTGCTCCTGGGCCTCACGCCACAGCCCAGCGGCGGCGCCCTTGAGCTTGTCGGCCTGCACGGCGCCCGCCTGCACCCAGCCGAGGCGCCGGCATTGCGCCTCCAGCTGATCGACGGCGGTGGCGCCGCAGCGCTCGCGCAGGCTGCGGCCCAGCGCCCCCTTGAGCCACTGCAGCAACTCGTCCACCGCGGCGCGCGGCTGGGCGGCGCGCAGCACCCCCATCAGCTGGGCGGCCTCGGGCGTGGTCGCCAGGGTCCAGCCGGTTTCATCGCCCAGGCGCACCGCCTGTCGCTCCAGCAGGGCGCGCACCCGACGCACCAGCACGCGGTCCTGCGCGATCAGGGCCACCGGCGCCTCGCGGCGCCCGAGATGTGCCAGCACGGCCGCGGCCGTGCACTGGGCCAATTCCTCGCGATCCCTGCAGACGGCTTCCCGCAGCGCAGCCGGCGGTGCCTGCAACTCCTCCAGGCTGGCGTCGGCATCCAGCAGCAGGCAGGCGACGCCCTGGGCTTCGGCCTCGCGCAGCAGGGCATCGCTGAGCGCATCGGCACCACCGGCACGCAGCAGCAGCCAGGCGCTGGGGCGCAGCCCGAACAAGGCGTCCGCGGCCGGCACCCGGCCGTCGCTAGCGGCCCATTCCAGCGCCACCAGGCTCAGCGCCTGCTCCAGCTCGGCCGGGCCGCCCGGCAGCCCACCGTTCAGCCCGCCGTTCAGAAGGGCCTGGCGCGCCTGCGGCCAGAAGGCGGCGCGCCCGCCCGGCCCCAAGGTCTGGGCATGGCGGGCGAAGGCCTGCGCCGCTTCCACCAGATGCTGCAAGGCCAGCTGATAGGCGCGCGGATCGCGCTGGCGCAGGGCCTCGGCCCAACTCTGCCCGGCCAGCAGCTGGCGCGCATTGAGGGCATCGATGGCCGCGTCGAAGCTGATCTGCAGGCCTTGCGAGAGCGGGCTGGGGCCCAGCGATGAGGCCAGGCTGGTGGTGGTCTCGATGCGGGGCGGCCAGCTCGCCAGCCGCATCCAGGCCCGGCGGGCAGGCGCGAGATGCTGGGCAAAGGGCAGCAGCAACACCGCGTCACGGCTGGCCAGCCCCTGTTCGGCGAGCCATTGCTCGCCCGCTTCGGCCACGCGCAGCCAGAATTGATCTGCCGCATGGCGCGCGTCCAGCGGCAAGCGCATCGTCTGCATGAATTCCCTCGGTCTTCGGATGGCCCGTGTGGCCCTTGAATCGCCCATCCGCCCGCAGGCCTGCAGGCTTTGTGTCAGAATCATTGTGCACTGATCTCAGACCTCGCCAGCCCGTGCAGACGGCGGCACGAGGTCAACCCTTCAGGCCCAGGCGGCCGTCCGGCCTGCCGACCAAGGACCCATCCATGAGCAGCGAACTGATCAAACACATTTCCGACGCGTCCTTCGAAGCCGACGTGATCCAAGCCGACAAGCCCGTGCTGGTGGATTACTGGGCCGAGTGGTGCGGCCCCTGCAAGATGATCGCCCCCATCCTGGACGACGTGTCCAAGGAATATGGCGACCGCCTGCAGATCACCAAGATGAACGTCGACGAGAACCGCGAAGTGCCCGCCAAGTTCGGCATCCGCGGCATCCCGACGCTGATGCTGTTCAAGGGCGGCCAGCTCGCCGCCACCAAGGTCGGCGCCCTCTCCAAGGCCCAGTTGACGTCCTTCCTCGACGCTAACCTATAATCCCCTCAACTGCCGGGCGCGCCTCATGCGAAGAGCGCCCGGCAGCAGACTAGCCACCACGCCCGGCCTCACCAGGTTTTGGCGCGTGGACTCGGCACCAAGCTCCCAAGTGTTTTGTTGACGTGCCCCTCGCGCAGATGCGCGAATCCATCGGGCACAGGGCTCTGGTTGCCGCAGTTTGTGTCCTGGGTTCTTGGCTGGCCCTGGACGACCCAACCGGGTTTCCCCCATGCATCTTTCTGAACTGAAAGCGCTTCACGTCTCCGCCCTCATCAAGATGGGCGAAGAGCTGGAGATCGACAACGTCGCACGCCTGCGCAAGCAGGAACTGATGTTCGCGATCATGAAGAAGCGCGCCAAGGCTGGCGAACAGGTCTTCGGCGACGGTGTGCTCGAAGTGCTGCCCGACGGCTTCGGCTTCCTGCGCTCGCCCGATGCCAGCTATATGGCCTCGACCGACGACATCTACCTCTCGCCCAGCCAGATCCGCCGTTTCAATCTGCACACCGGCGACATGATCGAAGGCGAGGTGCGCGTGCCCAAGGACGGCGAGCGCTACTTCGCCCTCGTCAAGGTGGACCGCGTCAACGAGCTGACGCCGGAGGAGAGCAAGCACAAGATCATGTTCGAGAACTTGACGCCCTTGTTCCCCAAGGAGCAGTTCAAGCTGGAACGCGAGATGAAGGGCGACGAGAACATCGTCGGCCGCATCATCGACCTGATCGCACCCATCGGCAAAGGCCAGCGCGCCCTGCTCGTGGCCCAGCCCAAGACCGGCAAGACGGTGATGATGCAGCAGCTCGCGCATGCCATCACCGCCAACCACCCCGACGCCCACCTGATGGTGCTGCTGGTGGACGAGCGCCCCGAGGAAGTGACCGAAATGCTGCGCACCGTGCGCGGCGAGGTCATCAGCTCGACCTTCGATGAACCCGCCGCGCGCCACGTGCAGGTGGCCGAGATGGTGATCGAGCGTGCCAAGCGCCTGGTGGAGCTGAAGAAGGACGTGGTGATCCTGCTCGATTCGATCACCCGCCTGGCCCGCGCCTACAACAACGTGCTGCCCAGCTCCGGCAAGGTGCTGACCGGCGGTGTCGACGCCAACGCCCTGCAGCGCCCCAAGCGCTTCTTCGGTGCGGCGCGCAACGTCGAGGAAGGCGGCTCGCTGACCATCATCGGCACGGCCCTGATCGACACCGGCAGTCGCATGGACGAAGTGATCTACGAAGAGTTCAAGGGCACCGGCAACTGCGAAATCCATCTGGATCGCCGCATGGCCGAAAAGCGCGTCTATCCTTCGATCCTGATCAACAAGTCCGGCACGCGCCGTGAGGAGCTGCTGCTCAAGCCCGAGATCCTGCAAAAGAGCTGGATCCTGCGCAAGCTGCTCTACAACATGGACGAGATCGAGGCGATGGAGTTCATCCTCGACAAGATGAAGGCCTCCAAGAACAACCACGACTTCTTCGACATGATGCGCCGAGGTGGCTGAGTCAAAAACATTGCTATAATCCGCGGTTTTCCGCTGTCGGAAAGTGCGCCACATGGTGTGGCCTGGCTCCCGGCACTGCAGCGAGAGGTTCTCCATGAAAGACGGCATTCACCCCAACTACCGCGAAGTGGCCTTCGTGGACCAATCCAACGGCTTCCAGTTCGTCACGCGTTCGACCGTGCAGACCAAGGACAGCGTGGAACTCGCGGACGGCCGTAAGCTGCCGCTGGTCAAGCTGGAAACCACCAGCGAATCGCACCCCTTCTACACCGGCCAGCAAAAGAGCATCGACAACCTGGGCGGCCGCGTGGAAAAGTTCCGCACCAAGTTCGCACGCCTCGGCATCAAGAAGTAAGACCAGCGTCGACTCGGGTCGATTCAACATCGACTTGCACAAAGGCAGCCTCGGCTGCCTTTTTTCATGGCGCCTTCATGGTGATTCAGGGTCCGGCTCAGGCATCATGCGGACCGCAACCCCAACGAACAGATCCGCGTGTGACCCTGCCCACCCCTGCCATCGTTCCCGAGCGCGGCGCCCAGCGCATCCCGCGCTGGATCCTGCTGTTGTTCTGCGCCGCCTATGTGTTGCCCGGCCTGGTCGGGCGCGGCCCCTGGCGCAATGCGGATCTGAGCGCCTTTGGCTTCATGGCCAGCGTGGCGCAGGGGCATGCGCCCTGGCATGTGCCGGCGATCGCCGGCATCCCGGCCGAAGGCGGCCTGCTGCCCTACTGGGTCGGCGCGCTGGCGATCAAGCTGCTGCCCTTTCTCTCCGCCGATCTGGCGGCCCGCCTTCCCTTCGGCATGGCGCTGGCGGGCGTGCTGGCCCTGGTCTGGTACGCCACCTTCCATCTGGCACGCACCGAGGCCGCCCAGCCGGTGGCCTTTGCCTTTGGCGGCGAGGCGCATGCCACCGACTATGCGCGCGCGCTCGCCGATGGCGCCCTGCTGGCCCTGATGGCCAGCCTGGGCCTGCTGCAACTGGGCCACGAGACCACGCCCGAGATCATGCAGCTGCTGGCCACGGCCCTGTATGCCTATGCACTGGCAGCCGCGCCGTTCCGGCCGCGCAAGAGCCTGCTCACCAGCCTGGTGGCGCTGCCCATGCTGGCGATGAGCGGTGCGCCGGCCGTGGCCCTGGGCCTGGGCCTGGCGGGCGCGCTGGTATGCCGTGGCAGCCACTATGAAGCGGTGCGCAAGCTGCTGCCCTGGCTGCTGTTGTCCAGCGCCCTCGCCGCGCTGGCCGCCTGGCCGATGGAAGGCTGGGCCTGGCGCCTGCGCGCGCATTGGGCCTGGGAGCTGCTGCCGCGCTACCTCAGCCTGCTGGGCTGGTTCTGCTGGCCGGCCTGGCCCTTGGCGGCCTGGACGCTGTGGCGCTGGCGCGGCCACCTGACGCGCCGCCACATCCGCGTGCCCCTGGTGATCGCGGCCGTGCCCCTGCTCACCAGCCTGCTGATGAACGCCTCCGACCGCGCCATGATGCTGGCCCTGCCACCCATGGCGGTGCTGGCGGCCTTTGCCCTGCCGACGCTGCGCCGCGGCGTCTCGGCGGCGATCGACTGGTTCTCGGTGTTCTTCTTCAGCGCCGTGGTGCTGTTCATCTGGCTCTACTACCTGTCCATGCAGACGGGCTGGCCGGCCACGCCCCTGGCCAATATCCGCCGCCTCGCCGATGGCTTCGAACCGCAATGGAGCGCCGCCGCCCTCGCGCTGGCCCTGCTCGGCAGCCTGGCCTGGCTGGCCCTGGTGCGCTGGCGCACCGCGCGCCACCAGCATGCGCTGTGGAAGAGCCTGGTGCTGCCCGCCGGCGGCGTGGCGCTGGGCTGGCTGCTGTTGATGACGCTGGGCCTGCCGCCGATCGACTATGCGCGCAGCAACCTGCCCCTGATGCAGCGCCTGGCCGCGCATCTGCCCAGGCAGGCGGGCTGCGTGGCGGCGCCCGGCCTGCCCCTGCATGTGCTGGCGGCGATGGAGTTCCAGGGCGGCTGGGCGGTTGACGCCAGCAAAGCGCTGGTGCAAAGCGATTGCGACTATGCGGTCGTCAGCGTCGACACCGCCACCCGGGCCGACGCCAACTGGCAGGCGATCGGCACGGTGAAGCGCCCGACCGAGCGCAACGCCAGCCTGGTCGTGCTGGCACGCCAGGCCCAGCGCTGAAGCCTCAGCGGCCTGCGGGCGCCATCGCGGCCTCGGCGCCGATCGCCAGATCGTCGTTCAGCCGCACCCTGGCGGCCGGGAACACCAGCCGGAAGCGCGAACCGGCGCCCAGCTCGCTCTGGATGTCCAGTTCGCCGCCATGGCGTTGCAGCACATGCTTGACGATGGACAGGCCCAGGCCGGTGCCGCCGGTGTCGCGCGAGCGGCTGCCGTCCACGCGGTAGAAACGCTCGGTCAGGCGCGGCAGGTGCTCGCGCGCGATGCCCGGGCCGTTGTCGCTGACGCACAGCTCGCCCGAGCCATCCGCCTGGATGCGCCAGCCGAGCGTGATGGCACCGCCCTCCGGCGTGTAGCGCACCGCATTGCTGAGCAGATTGCTCACCGCGCTCAGCACCTCGGCTTCCACGCCGGCCAGCTCCGCATGCTGTTCGCCGGGCAGGGTCAGCTGATGGCGGCCCGCCGACAGCGCCAAGGCGTCGGCCCCCACGCGCGCCAGCAGCTTGTCCAGATTGATCCATTGATCGGCAGCCGGCCGCGGGCTGCCTTCCAGCTGGGCCAGGGTCAGCAGATCGCTCACCAGGCTCTGCATGCGATGGGTCTGCTGGCCCATCAGCTGCAGGACGCGGCGGCGTTCGGCCTCGGTGAGGTTGAGTGAACTCATGGTCTCGATGAAGCCGGCCAGCACCGTCAGCGGCGTACGGATCTCGTGCGAGACATTGGCGACGAAATCGCGCCGCATCGCCTCGGCGCGCTCGCGTTCGGTGACGTCCAGCGACAGCACCAGGCGCATGCCCTCGCCGTAGCCGCGCACGATCACCTGCAGGGTGGCACGCCCGCGCGCATTCGTCAGGGTCAGGCCTTGCGCATACTGGCCCGATTGCAGATGCGCGACGAAGGACGGGTAGCGCACCAGGTTCGTGATGCGCTGCTGCCGGTCGCGCACCGGATCGAGCGAAAAGTGATCGGCCGCGACGCTGTTGCACCACAGGATATGGTCCTGCGCATCCAGCAAGAGCACGCCGTTGGGCGAGGCCTCGATGGCGGACAGGAACTGGTCGAGCTGCAGGCGCTCGCGCTGCAGCAGGCGCTCGCGGTCGCGCAGCGCGCGCTCGAAGCGGTAACCCAGCTCGCCCCAGAGCCCGGTGTCGCGCGGCGCCTCGCCGTCCTGCGCGCCGCGCAGCCATTGGATCAGGCGATGGGCGCGCACCGCGTCCAGCATCACCAGGGCGCCCACCGCCAGGGCCGCGCCCAGGAGATGCGAGAGCAGCGGAATCCCCAGCCACTGCCCGACCCACAGGCCCAGCAGTCCGCCCAGGGCGGCCACGATGGCCGAGACAATGATGCGAGGCAGCAGCCAGGTCACGGCGTGCTCAGGCCGACAGCGCGCCGGCCTGCTGCGTGAGCCGGTAACCGGCGCCGCGCACGGTCTCGATCATGCGCTGGCACTCGACCTTCTCGAGCGCCTCGCGCAGGCGCTTCACATGCACGTCCACCGTGCGCTCCTCGATGAAGACATGGTCGCCCCAGACGCGGTCCAGCAGCTGCGAACGGCTGTGCACGCGCTCCGGGTGGGTCATGAAGAAATGCAGCAGGCGGAACTCGGTGGGGCCCAGCTTCACTTCCACACCCTCGCGGCCGACGCGGCGCGTGCCCGGGTCCAGGCTCAGGCCGCCGACCTCGACCACGCTGTCCAGCGCCTCGGGCGCCTTGCGGCGCAGCACCGCGCGGATGCGCGCCAGCAGCTCGTTGGTGGAAAAGGGCTTGGTCAGGTAGTCGTCGGCGCCGGCATCAAGACCCGACACCTTGTCGGTCTCCTCGGCACGCGCCGTCAGCATGATGATGGGCAGCTCGCGGGTGCGCGCCTGGCCACGCCATTGACGCGCCAGGGTCAGGCCCGACGCGCCGGGCAGCATCCAGTCCAGCACCACCAGATCGGGCAGCACCCGGTCCACTTCCAGCTGGGCCTGATCGGCGCTGCCGGCCAGGGTCACGTCGAAACCTGCGTGGCGCAGGTTGATGGAGATCAGCTCGGCAATCGCCGATTCGTCTTCGACCACCAGTACACGACTCATGCGTTTCTCCTCTCCTCGCGGCGCGCCTCAGCGCACCATGTTCTCGACGGCATCGGGCGTGTTGTGCCGCACGTCCGTGCCCTTGACCACGTAGATGATCACTTCGGCCAGGTTCTTGGCGTGGTCACCCACGCGCTCGATCGCCTTGGCCACGAACACCAGATCGATGCTGGAGGAAATCGTGCGCGGGTCTTCCATCATGTAGGTGATGAGCTTGCGCATCAGGCCCTCGAATTCCTTGTCGATCTGGTCGTCCTGCTTCAGCACTTCCAGCGCACGCTCCACGTCCAGGCGCGCGAAGGCGTCCAGCGCCTTGCGCAGCTGCGCGATCGCCAGCTCGGCCTCGTAGGAGAGGTCCGACATCGGCAGGCGCAGCCGGCTCGAGATGCCCGAGTTCACCAGGCGCTGCACGGTGCGCGCGATGCGCGCGGCCTCGTCGCCCACGCGCTCGAGATTGGCAATCGTCTTGGAGACGGCGATCAGCAGGCGCAGATCGCGCGCGGTGGGCTGGCGGCGCGCGATGATGGTGGAGAGATCGCGGTCGATCTCCACTTCCATCTGGTTCACGCGCTCTTCCTGCTTGAGCACGGCATCGGCCAGCTCGTTGCTGTAGGTGGTGAGCGCCTCCACCGAATGCGCCACCTGGGCTTCGACGATGCCGCCCATTTCCAGCACACGGGTGGAGATGCCGCTGAGTTCGGCGTCGAACTGGGTCGAGAGATGCTTGTCAACCATGGGGTGATCCTCCTCTTGATTCAGCCGAAGCGGCCCGTGATGTAGTCTTCCGTGTCCTTGCGCTTGGGCTTCATGAAGAGCTCGGCGGTAGGGCCGAATTCGATCAGGTCGCCCAGGTACATATAGGCCGTGTAGTCCGAGCAGCGCGCCGCCTGCTGCATGTTGTGGGTCACGATGGCCACGGTGTAGTCGTTCTTGAGCTCGTGGATGAGCTCCTCGATCTTGCCGGTGGAGATCGGGTCCAGCGCCGAGCAGGGCTCGTCCAGCAGGAGCACCTCGGGCTTGATGGCGATGCCGCGCGCAATGCACAGGCGCTGCTGCTGGCCGCCGGAGAGGCCCGAGCCGCTCTGGTTGAGCTTGTCCTTCACCTCGGTCCACAGCGCGGCCTTCTTCAGCGCCCACTCCACGCGCTCGTCCATCTCCACCCGCGGCAGGGTCTCGAACAGCCGCACGCCGAAAGCGATGTTGTCGTAGATCGACATCGGGAACGGGGTGGGCTTCTGGAACACCATGCCCACCTTGGCGCGCACCAGCGAGACATCCTCGCCGCTGGAGAGGATGTCATTGCCATCGAGCAAGATCTGACCCTCGGCGCGCTGCTCGGGGTAGAGCTCGAACATGCGGTTGAGCGTGCGCAGCAGCGTGGACTTGCCGCAACCCGAGGGGCCGATGAAGGCGGTGACCTTCTTCTCGGGGATGTCGAGGTTGATGCTCTTGAGGGCGTGGAAATTGCCGTAATAGAAATTCAGGTCGCGCACCGAGAGCTTGGCTTTCTCGCTCACGGGCAGGTCAACTTTGGCGTCCATGGTCGGGTCTCGCTTCAGTGCTTGTTCTTGAACAGGACGCGCGCCAGGATGTTCAGCAGCAGCACGCCCATGGTGATGAGGAACACCCCCGCCCAGGCCAGCTTCTGCCAGTTCTCGTAGGGGCTCATCGCGAATTTGAAGATGGTCACCGGCAGGCTGGCCATGGGCTCGCTGAGCGAGCTGGTCCAGAACTGGTTGGACAGGGCGGTGAACAGCAGCGGTGCGGTCTCGCCCGAGATGCGCGCCAGCGCCAGCAGGATGCCGGTGATGACGCCGGCACGCGCCGACTTCAGGGTGATGGAGAGAATCACCTTCCACTTGGGCGTGCCCAGGGCATAGGCGGCCTCGCGCAGGGCATTGGGCACCAGGCTCAGCATGTTCTCGGTGGTGCGTATCACCACCGGGATGACGATCAAGGCCAGCGCCAGCACGCCGGCAAAGCCCGAGAAGCTCTTCAGCCGCGCCACCACCACCGCATAGATGAAGAGGCCCACCACGATGGAGGGCGCGGAGAGCAGGATGTCGTTGATGAAGCGCACCGTGCTGCCCAGCCAGGTCTTCTGGCCGTACTCGGCCAGATAGACGCCGGAAAGGATGCCGATCGGCGTGCCCAGCGCGGTGGCCAGGCCCACCATCACGATGGAGCCGAAGATGGCATTCGCCAGGCCACCGCCCTCGGCCTGCGGCGGCGGGGTCATCTCGGTGAAGGTGGCCAGGTTCAGGCCGTCAAAGCCCAGGCGCACCGTCTCGAACAGGATCCAGAACAGCCAGAACAGGCCGAAGGCCATGGCGGCCAGCGACAGCGTCAGCGCGATCGCGTTGACGCGTTTGCGCTTGGCATGCATGCGCAGGCGCGAGGCGGAGATGGTGGCACTCATGCGCGCGCTCCTTCGCTCTTCTTGAGACGGGCCAGCAAGACCTTGGAGCAGGCCAGCACCACAAAGGTGATGAAGAACAGCACCAGGCCCAGATAGATCAGCGAGGCCTGGTGCAGGCCCTCGCCGGCTTCGGCGAACTCATTCGCCAGCGCCGAGGTGATGCTGTTGGCGGCCTCGAACACCGAGAGTGAATTCAGCTGGTTCATATTGCCGATCACGAAGGTCACGGCCATGGTCTCGCCGAGCGCCCGGCCCAGGCCCAGCATCACGCCGCCCATCACGCCGGTCTTGGTATAGGGCAGCACCACGCGCGAGACCACCTCCCAGGTGGTGGCGCCCAGGCCGTAGGCGGACTCCTTCAGCATCGGCGGCGTGACCTCGAACACGTCGCGCATCACCGAGGCGATGAAGGGAATGATCATGATGGCCAGGATGATGCCGGCCGACAGAATGCCGATGCCCACCGGCGGGCCCGAAACCAGGGCGCCCAGATAGGGCACGCCGCTCAAGAGGCTTTGCAGCGGCTGCTGCACATAGGTGGCGAGGATGGGGCCGAACACCAGCAGGCCCCACATGCCATAGACGATGGAGGGCACGGCGGCCAGCAGCTCGACGGCGATGCCCAGCGGGCGCTTGAGCCAGCTGGGTGAGAGCTCGGTCAGGAACACGGCGATGCCGAAGCTCACCGGCACCGCGATCACCAGGGCAATCAGCGAGGTCGTGAGGGTGCCGTAAATCATCACCAGGCCGCCGAACTTTTCCTGCACCGGATCCCAGTCGCTGGTCCAGAGAAAGCTCAGGCCGTACTTCTCGATCGCCGGCGCCGCGCCGAACAGCAGCGAGACCAGGATGCCCACCAGCAGCGACAGGGTCAGCCAGGCTGCCCCCTGCGCCAGGGTGGCGAACAAGGCATCGGCCCAGGGCGCCACCACCTTGCGGGTCGGCGGGTTGCCCTGGGGCCGTACGCGCTCCAGGCTGGGGTCACTGCTGATCGGGTTGGCTGGGAGTATGGCGGCCACGGGACCTCCGCTTAGGAAAACAAAGTGGCGCCGTGGTGGCAGCAGGGGCCTTGCGACCCGTCTGCGGACACCCGGCGCCCGGACATCACTTGAAGCTGACGGCCTTGCCGGCGGCATCCTTCAGATTGTCGGCCCAGAGCTTGCGCACCAGCTCCTTCACCGAGGCCGGCAGCGGCACATAGTCCATGTCGTCGGCGGTCTTGTCGCCATTGGCATAGGCCCAGTCGAAGAACTTCAGCGAGTTCGAGGCATTGGCCGGCTTGTCCTGCTGCTTGTGCATCAGGATGAAGGTGGCGCCGGTGATGGGCCAGCTGTCCTTGCCGGGCTGCTCGGTCAGCACCTGGTAGAAGCTCTTGGTCCACTCGGCACCGGCGGCGGCGGCCTTGAAGGCGCTGTCGGCAGGCGCGACAAAGTTGCCAGCCTGGTTCTTCAGCAGCACATGGGACATTTTGTTCTGCTTGGCATAGGCGTACTCGACATAGCCGATCGAGTTGGGCAGGCGCATCACGAAGGCCGACACGCCCTCATTGCCCTTGCCGCCCGCGCCGGTCGGCCAGTTGACCGCCGTGCCCTCGCCCACCTTGCTCTTCCACTCGGCATTGACCTTGGAGAGGTAGTTGGTGAACAGGAAGCTGGTGCCCGAGCCATCGGCGCGACGCACCGGGGCGATCGCAGCGTCGGGCAGGGCCACGCCGGGGTTGAGCGCCGTGATGGCCGCATCGTTCCACTTCGTGATCTTGCCCAGATAGATGTCGCCCAGCACCTGGCCGGTCAAGCGCAGCTGGCCGGGGGCGATGCCCTTCACATTGACCACCGGCACCACGCCGCCGATCACGGTGGGGAACTGCACCAGGCCGTCCTTGGCCAGCTCTTCGTCCTTCAGCGGCGCGTCGGAGGCACCGAAGTCCACCGTCTTGGCCTTGATCTGGCGGATGCCTGCGCCCGAACCGACCGACTGGTAGTTGATGCGCGCACCGCTGGCCTTGTTGTAGGCATCGGCCCACTTGGCATAGATAGGTGCCGGGAAGGAGGCGCCAGCACCGGTGACGTCCTGCGCCTGCGCTGCAGGCAGAGCCACGGTGCAAGCCGCAAAGATCAAGCCGACTCGGAGTTGGTTCAAGGTCATACAGGTCCTATCGCAAGGGGTTGGTTGGCGATGGAGCGGATGCTATGACCCCAATATGACATGCCAGTGACAGGCCTGTCACCCGGCGCATCGCGGCGCCAAAGCGTCACATTCTGTTCACGGGCCTGTCACAAAGCCTGCATAAGCTGGCCGCGAAGGGGAAGAAGCGGGGGAATGGGCCCCTGTCAGAACCCGTTTAGCCGAAGGAGACCCCTCATGAACCAATTTTACCGACTTGCCGCCGCCGCCCTGGCCTGCCTGCTCGCCGCCTGCGCCAGCACGCCTGCGCCCACCCCCCTGGCCGACACCCTGGCCCGCAACCCGCAACTCAGCACCTTCAACCGCCTGGTGCAGCAGGCCGGCCTGCAGGAGCAGCTGCGCGCCGCCGGCCCGCTGACCGTGTTCGCCCCCTCCGACGAGGCCTTCAAGGCCGTGCCGGCCAAGACCCTGGATGCCCTGGCCGCCAACCCCGCCGAGCTGAAGGCGGTGCTGAGCTACCACCTGCTGAACGCCAAGCTGGCCGCCGCCGATGTGCAGACCGGCAACGCCAAGACCGTGCAGGGCGCCCCTGTGGCGCTGGCGCGCGCCGGCGAGTTCGTGACGGTCGAGGACGCGATGGTGCAACAGGCCGACATCATGGCCACCAACGGTGTCGCCCATGTGATCGATCGCGTGCTGACGCCGCCGAAGAAGTAAAGAAGACACCCATGCGAAAGGGCCACCGCGAGGTGGCCCTTCTCGATGCAGCGAGGCGCTCGCTCAGGCGCGCACGGCGTCCACCAGACGCTCGGCGCAGCTCCTGGCCAGCGAGGCGTCGCTGGCCTCCACCATCACGCGCAGTAGCGGCTCGGTGCCCGAGGCGCGTATCAGCACCCGGCCGCGCGAGGCCAGCTCGGCCGTGACCTCGGCCTGGGCCTGCGCCAGCGCACCATTGCTCTTCCAATCCTGGCCGGCCTGCAAGCGCACATTGATGAGGGTCTGCGGGAACAGGTCCACCCCCTGCAGCTGCTCGGCCAGGCTGCGCCCGGTGCGGCTGATGGCTTGCAGCACCAGCAGCGCGCTGACGATGCCGTCGCCGGTGGTGTGCTTGTCCAGCGCCAGCAGATGGCCCGAGCCTTCGCCGCCCAGTTGCCAGCCGCGTGCGCTGAGCTCTTCCAGCACATAGCGGTCGCCCACCTTGGCGCGCACGAACTCGACGTCGCGGCTCTTCAGCGCCAGCTCCACCGCCATATTGGTCATCAGCGTGCCCACCGCGCCCGGCACGCGCAGGCCCTGGTTGAGGCGGTCGGCCACCATCACATACAGCAACTCGTCACCGTTGTAGAGCCGGCCCTGCGCGTCCACCAGCTGCAGGCGGTCGGCATCGCCGTCCAGCGCCACACCGTAATGCGCGCCATGCTCCTTGACCGCCTTCACCAGCGCCGCCGGTGCGGTGGCGCCGCAACCGTCGTTGATATTAAAGCCGTCGGGGCTGCAGCCGATCGAGATGACCTCGGCACCGAGCTCATGAAACACATCGGGTGCCACGTGATAGGCCGCGCCGTTGGCGGCATCCACCACGATCTTCAGGCCCTTGAGGGTCAGGTCCGAACCGAAGCTGTTCTTGCAGAACTCGATGTAGCGGCCACGCGCATCCTGCAGGCGGCGGGCCCGGCCGAGGTTGGCCGAATCCACCCAGCTCGGCGCCTCCTCCAGCGCCTGCTCCACCGCCAGCTCCCAGGCGTCGGGCAGCTTCTCGCCCTTGGCGGAAAAGAACTTGATGCCGTTGTCGGCGAAGGGGTTGTGCGAGGCCGAGATCACCACCCCCAGATCCAGACGCAGTGCGCGCGTCAGGTAGGCCACGCCGGGCGTGGGCAGGGGGCCGGTGAGCAGCACGTCGACGCCGGCAGAGGCGAAACCCGCCTCCAGCGACGACTCCAGCATATAGCCCGAAATCCGGGTGTCCTTGCCGATCAGCACGGTGGGCCGGCCACCGCCCTTGCGCAGTACGCGGCCCACGGCATGGCCCAGGCGCAGCATGAAGTCCGGCGTGATGGGCGACTGGCCCACGGTGCCACGGATGCCATCGGTTCCGAAATACGTACGGCTCATTGCGAGCGTCCTCCTGAAATCTCTATGGCTGGATTCTCGCCGATCGCCGGACCGGTACTGCCACCCGCCACCCCCCAAACCTTGAGGGCATCGATCGTGGCCGCGACATCGTGCACGCGCAGCACGCGCGCGCCCTGCGCCACCGCGGCCAAGGCGGCGGCGAGGCTGGCGGCCAGGCGTTGCTCGACCGGCCGGCCGGTGATGGCACCCAGCGACGATTTGCGCGACCAGCCCACCAGCAGCGGATAGCCCAGCTTCAGCAACCGCGCCTGCTCGCGCAGCAGCTGGAAGTTCTGATCCGCCGTCTTGGCGAAACCATAACCTGGGTCCAGCAGGATGCGATCGGCGGCGGCGCCGAGTCGGCGTAGATGGGCGGCGCGCGTTGCCAGGAACTCGGCCACCTCGCTCGTGATGTCGCCATAGCCGGTCAGGCCCTGCATGCTGGCCGGATCGCCGCGCATATGCATCAGGCACATGCCGCAGCTCGGATGGGCGGCCACCAGTTCGGCCGCACCGGGCAGCTGCAGGGCCTGGATGTCGTTGACGATGTCCACTCCCAGATCCAGCGCGCGCTGCATGGTGCTGGGCTTGTAGGTATCGACCGAGACCGGCACCCCCAGGCGCAGCGCGGCCTTCAGCACCGGCTCGACCCGCGCCCACTCTTCCTGCGGGCTCAGCGTTGGCGCCCCCGGGCGGCTGGACTCGCCGCCGATGTCCAGCAGATCGGCGCCTTCGGCCAGCAGCTGCTCGCAATGCGCGATCGCCGCATGCGCCTCGCCATGCTGGCCCCCATCCGAGAAGGAGTCGGGGGTGACGTTGACGATGCCCATCACCAGGGGCTTGTCGAGCGCGATGCGAAAGCGGGTGGTCTGCCAGTGAGCCATGCGGTGAGCCGTGCGATGAGCCATGAAAAAGGGGCCGGTCCTTGCAGACGGCCCCATCGGGAATGTTGATGTTTCTTGCGTCAGGCCGCGGCGTGCGCGTTACCGGCGCTCAGGGCGGCGGCATTGCCATCGCTCTTGCCGCCACTGGGCGGGGTCCAGTCCTTGGGCGGCCGAGGCGGGCGGCCGTCCATGATGTCGTCGATCTGGTCGGCGTCGATGGTTTCCCATTCCAGCAGGGCCTTGGCCATCGCGTGCATCTTGTCCATGTTTTCCTCGATGTGCTTGCGGGCAATGCCGTATTGCTCATCGATGATGCGGCGCACGACCTGGTCGACCTTGCGCATGGTCTCTTCCGACATGGTGGTGGTCTTGGTGACCGAGCGGCCCAGGAAGACCTCGCCCTCGTTCTCCGCATAGACCATCGGGCCCAGCTCATCGGTCATGCCGTAACGGGTCACCATATCGCGGGCGATCTGGGTGGCGCGCTCGAAGTCGTTGCTGGCACCGGTGGTCATCTGGTTCATGAACACCTCTTCGGCAATGCGGCCACCGAACAGCACCGAGATGGTGGAAAGCATGCGCTCCTTGTCCATGCTGTAGCGATCACCTTCCGGCAACTGCATGGTCACGCCGAGGGCGCGGCCACGCGGGATCACCGTCACCTTGTGCACCGGGTCGGTCTTGGGCATCAGGCGCGCCACCAGGGCATGGCCGGCCTCGTGATAGGCGGTGTTCTTGCGCTCTTCCTCGGGCATGACCATGGACTTGCGCTCGGGGCCCATCATGATCTTGTCCTTGGCCTTCTCGAAGTCCACCATCTCCACCACGCGGCCATTGCGGCGTGCGGCAAAGAGGGCGGCCTCGTTGACCAGGTTGGCCAGATCGGCGCCCGAGAAACCGGGCGTGCCACGGGCCAGGATGTCGGCACGGATGTCCTGCCCCACCGGCACCTTGCGCATGTGCACGTTCAGGATCTGCTCACGGCCGCGCACGTCCGGCAGGGTCACATAGACCTGGCGATCGAAACGGCCGGGACGCAGCAGGGCCGGATCCAGGATGTCCGGACGGTTGGTCGCGGCCATCACGATGACGCCGAGATTGGTCTCGAAGCCATCCATCTCCACCAGCATCTGGTTCAGCGTCTGCTCGCGCTCGTCGTTGCCGCCACCCAGGCCGGCACCACGGTGGCGGCCGACCGCATCGATTTCGTCCACGAAGATGATGCAGGGTGCACTCTTCTTGGCCTGCTCGAACATGTCGCGCACACGGGCCGCGCCGACACCGACGAACATCTCGACAAAGTCGGAGCCCGAGATCGAGAAGAACGGCACCTTGGCCTCGCCGGCGATGGCCTTGGCCAGCAGCGTCTTGCCGGTGCCCGGAGGGCCCACCAGCAGCACGCCGCGCGGAATGCGGCCGCCCAGCTTCTGGAATTTCTGCGGATCCTTGAGGAAGTCCACCAGTTCCTTGACCTCTTCCTTGGCCTCGTCGCAACCGGCGACGTCGGCGAAGGTGGTGGAATTGTTGGCCTCGTCCAGCATGCGGGCCTTGGATTTGCCGAAGCTGAACGCCCCGCCCTTGCCACCGCCCTGCATCTGGCGCATGAAGTAGACCCACACGCCGATCAGCAGCAGCATCGGACCCCAGCTGACCAGCAGGCTCATCAACAGCGAAGGCTCTTCACGCTGACGCACATCGAACTTGACGCCGTTGTTGATCAGGTCGCCCACCAGGCCACGGTCCAGATAGGTGGCCGTACTGCGCAGCTTCTTGTCGTCATTGGTGGTGGCGATGATCTCGGTACCGCCATTGCCCTCTTGCAGGGTCACCTGCTTGATGCGACGCGCTCTCACCTCTTCGAGGAAATCGGAGTAACCGATCTGGTTCCCCTGGGCCGCGCCCCGATCGAACTGCTTGAAGACGGTGAACAGCACCAGGGCTATCACCATCCAAACAGCTACTTTCGAGAACCACTGATTGTTCACCGCGACTCCTTATTCGATGTCACACCGACCGTCACTGTGCGATCGATGCCCGGCATATGGGGTTGATTCTATTGCAGTCAAGCCCCGAAGCCTGATTGGCTTTCTCAAGCTTGACCATAGTCATGCACAAGCTGCGTGACTATTTGAGGCCTATGCCCACCAGAAAGGTTTCCGAGGAGCGGTCGCGCGAGGCCTTGGGCTTGATCGGCTTGACCTTTTTGAAGTTCTGCTTGAACAGCTCGACCAGCTCGTTGTAGCCGGCGCCATGGAAGACCTTGGTCACCAGTGCCCCTTCGGCCTTGAGGTGATTGCGCGCGAAATCGATGGCCAGCTCGATCAGATGCTCGATCCGCGCCGCATCGGTGGAAGCGATGCCGGACAGATTGGGCGCCATGTCCGACACCACCACATCCACCGCGCGCCCCGCCAGCGCCGCCTCCAGCTGCTGCAGCACCTCGTCCTCACGGAAATCTCCCTGGATGAAGTGCACGCCCTCGATCGGTTCCATCTCCAGCAGGTCCAGCGAAATGATGGTGCCGTTCAGCTCGCCGACCGCCGCGCCGCCCACGCCGGCCTCCTTGGGGGCAAAGCGGCGCCGCAGGTATTGGCTCCAGGCGCCCGGTGCCGAGCCCAGATCGACCACCACCTGGCCCGGCCGGAACAGCTTCAACTCCTCGTCGATCTCCTTGAGCTTGTAGGCGGCGCGGGCCCGATAGCCCTCGCGCTGCGCCAGCTTCACATAGGGATCGGAGATGTGGTCGTGCAGCCAGGCCTTGTTGATCTTCTTGCTTTTGCTATCGATTTTCATGATGTCTGGCGCGAGACGCGATAATGCGACTATGCCTGCGATTCAATTGACCCCTGCCCAGCGCAAGGAAAAACGTTCCGACGCCCATCATCTGGACCCCGTGGTGATGATAGGCGCGGACGGACTCACGCCCGCCGTCGTGAAGGAAACCAACGCCGCCTTGAACGCCCACGGGCTGATCAAGGTGCGCGTGCTGTCTGACGACCGAGCGAACCGCGAGAGCATTTTCGCGGACCTGGCCGACCAGCTCAGCGCGGCACCCATCCAGCACATCGGCAAGCTGCTGGTGCTGTGGCGCCCGATGCCCGAGAAGGAAGAGGCCGAGCGCGACGACTCCAGGCGCGGCCCCAAGGTCGTGAAGATCGTCAAGTTCTCCAAGAGCGGCAACCACCGCCCGCAGATCAAGAAGGTCCAGGTGCTGGGCAATCAGCGCGTCGCCCAGGGTGGCGAGATCAAGCGCGCCAAGCGCCGCATCACCAGCGTGAAGAAGACGGTCGCCGACTGAACTTCTCTTCAGGCCGGCGCGCGGGACGCGCCCCAGGCCAGCAGCAGCACCGCCAGGGTCTTGAGCCCGAACAGCAGGCTGGAAACCGCGTGCAGCGCACCGAAGGACCAAGCACCCTGCCCCGCGCGCGCTGCCTCCAGCAGCGGTTGCAGGCCGTAATAGCCGGCCACCACGCAGAACAGGGCGACCAGGGGCAGCAACAGCTCAGGCGTGAACACCTGGCCGAGCACGCTAGCGTCGCGCTGCAGACGGCGCTCCATCATCAGCAGCAGGAGCCCCGCGGCCAGGCCGATCTGGGCATCCAACTCGAACACGCGCCCCACCAGCTTGCCGGCCTGGGCCCGTTCCAGCACCGCAAACGCACTGGGCGCGGCCACGCCGGCCACGCAAAGCAGAAGGCCGCCCCAGAGGGCGGCCAGCAGCGCGCGAGCGCGGTAAAGCATCTTCATCCGCTCAGACGTAGCGGACTTCAACGATTTCGTAGCGCTTCACGCCGCCGGGCGCCTGCACCTCGGCCACGTCGCCGGCCTCCTTGCCGATCAGGGCACGCGCGATCGGCGAGCTGATCGAGATCAGACCCAGCTTCAGATCGGCCTCGTCGTCGCCGACGATCTGGTAGGTCACCTCGGCGCCGCTGGCTTCTTCTTCCAGATCGACGGTGGTGCCGAACACGATGCGGCCGCCGGCATCCACCGAGGCCGGATCGATGACCTGGGCGGCGGCCAGCTTGCCCTCGATTTCGAGGATGCGGCCTTCGATGAAGCCCTGCTTGTCCTTGGCCGCTTCGTACTCGGCGTTCTCGGACAGATCACCCTGGGCGCGGGCTTCGGCAATGGCGTTGATCACGGCGTGGCGCTCAACCGACTTGAGTTGATGCAGTTCTTGCTTGAGCTTTTCGGCGCCGCGTACGGTCAAAGGGATCGTGGCCATGTGTAAACCTTGAGAGACAAAACAAACCGCCGCAGCCGCTCAGGAAGCCTGAGCCGCGGCGGCGGAATCTACTGACGGAGCGGAGTTTAGACGAGTTCCGCGTGCAGTTCCTGCAGGGATTGCACCAGCAGGCCATCCTTGTGCTTCATGCCCTCCACGGCGGCCTCGCAGCCGGCCATGGTGGTGTAGTAGGTCACGCGGTTGGCGAGTGCGGCCTGGCGGATGTGGCGGCTGTCGGCGATCGCGGTGCGGGTCTCGTCCACGGTGGTGAACACCAGCTGGATGTCGCCGCCCTTGATCATGTCGACGATGTGCGGGCGGCCGTCCTTGACCTTGTTGACCACGCGCACCGGCACGCCGGCCTCGGCGATCGCCGCTGCCGTGCCCTTGGTGGCCACGACGCCAAAGCCCAGCGCCGCCAGGTCCTTGGCCACGGCCACGGCACGGGCCTTGTCGGAGTTCTTCACCGTGATCAGCACATTGCCCTGGCGCGGCAGGCGCGAGCCCGCGCCCAGCTGGCTCTTCAGCATCGCCTCGCCAAAGCTGCGGCCGGCCCCCATCACCTCGCCGGTGGAACGCATTTCCGGGCTCAGGATCGGGTCCACGCCGGGGAACTTGTTGAAGGGGAAGACGGCTTCCTTGACGCTGAAGTAAGGCGGAATCACCTCGGCCGGCACACGGCCCAGGCGGTCGCGCTGGTCCTTGAGCTTCTGGCCCGCCATGCAGCGCGCCGCGATCTTGGCGAGCTGCTGGCCGGTGGCCTTGGACACAAAGGGCACGGTGCGCGAGGCACGCGGGTTCACTTCCAGCACATAGACAGTGGCGGCCTCCAGGCCCTTGGTCACGTCACCCTGGATGGCGAACTGCACATTCATCAGGCCGACCACCTTGAGCGCCTTGGCCATCGCCGCGGTCTGGCGGCGCAGCTCGTCCTGCAGCGTCTGGGACAGCGTGTAAGGTGGCAGCGAGCAGGCCGAGTCGCCGGAGTGGATGCCGGCCGCCTCGATGTGCTCCATGATGCCGCCGATCATCACGTCCACGCCATCGCTGATGCAGTCGACGTCGACCTCGAGCGCATCCTCCAGGAAGCGGTCCAGCAGCACCGGCGACTTGTCGGAGACGCGCACCGCTTCGCGCATATAACGCTCCAGGTCCTTGTCGCCGTGCACGATTTCCATGGCGCGGCCGCCCAGCACATAGCTGGGGCGCACCACCAGGGGATAGCCAATTTCCTGCGCCAGTTGCAGCGCGGCCTCTTCGGTGCGCGCGGTGCGATTGGGCGGCTGCTTCAGGCCCAGCTCGTGCAGCAGCTTCTGGAAGCGCTCGCGGTCTTCGGCGATGTCGATGCTGTCGGGGGTGGTGCCGATGATGGGCACGCCGGCGCGCTCCAAATCCAGCGCCAGCTTCAGCGGCGTCTGGCCGCCGTACTGCACGATCACGCCGACCGGCTGTTCCTTGGCCACGATCTCGAGCACATCCTCCAGCGTCACCGGCTCGAAGTAGAGACGGTCGCTGGTGTCGTAGTCGGTGGAGACGGTCTCGGGGTTGCAGTTGACCATGATGGTCTCGTAACCGTCTTCGCGCATCGCCAGCGCCGCATGCACGCAGCAGTAGTCGAACTCGATGCCCTGGCCGATGCGGTTCGGGCCACCGCCCAGCACCATGATCTTCTTCTTGTCGGTGGGCTCGGCCTCGCACTCCTCGTCATAGGTGGAGTACATATAGGCCGTCTGGGTGGCGAACTCGGCCGCGCAGGTGTCCACGCGTTTGTAGACCGGGCGCACGCCCGCGGCCCAGCGCTTTTCACGCACCAGATGCTGGTTGGTAGCCAGCAGCTTGGCGATGCGCCGGTCGGAGAAGCCCTTGGTCTTGAGGAAACGCAGCTCCTCGGTCGAGAGGCTGTCCAGCGCACGGCCAGCGATGCTCTTCTCGATCTGCACCAGTTGCTCGATCTGGGCCAGGAACCAGGGGTCCACGGCAGTCTCGTCGAACACCTCTTGCAAGCTCATGCCGATGCGGAAGGCGTCCGCCAGGAAGAGGATGCGCTCGGGTCCGGCTTCGCCGATCTCCTGCACGATCTCTTCGCGATCGCTGCTGCGCTCTGTCAGGCCGTCGATGCCGGTCTCGAGGCCGCGCAAGGCCTTCTGGAAGCTTTCCTGGAAAGTCCGCCCCATCGCCATCACCTCGCCCACCGACTTCATCTGCGTGGTCAGGTGCGAGTCGGCCATCGGGAACTTCTCGAAGGCGAAGCGCGGGATCTTGGTGACCACATAGTCGATCGAGGGCTCGAAGGACGCCGGCGTCACACCACCGGTGATGTCGTTCTTCAGCTCATCCAGCGTGTAGCCCACCGCCAGCTTGGCGGCGATCTTGGCGATCGGGAAGCCGGTCGCCTTGGAGGCCAGCGCCGAGGAGCGCGAGACGCGCGGATTCATCTCGATCACCACCATGCGGCCGTCGCGCGGGTTGATGGAGAACTGCACGTTGGAGCCGCCGGTGTCCACACCGATCTCGCGCAGGATCGCGATCGAGGCATTGCGCAGCAGCTGGTATTCCTTGTCGCTGAGGGTCTGCGAGGGCGCCACGGTGATGGAGTCGCCGGTGTGGATGCCCATCGGGTCGAGGTTCTCGATCGAGCAGACGATGATGCAGTTGTCCGCCTTGTCGCGCACCACTTCCATCTCGTACTCCTTCCAGCCGATCAGCGATTCCTCGATCAGGAGCTCGTTGGTGGGCGAGAGGTCGAGGCCGCGCTTGCAGATCTCTTCGAATTCCTCGGGGTTGTAGGCGATGCCGCCACCCGTGCCGCCCAGCGTGAAGCTGGGGCGGATGACCATCGGAAAGCCGTCGCCGCCGATCTCGGCATGGATGCGCTTTTGCACGCCCCAGGCCTCTTCCAGCGAGTGCGCGATGCCCGACTTGGCCGAGTCCAGGCCGATCTTGGTCATCGCGTCCTTGAACTTGAGGCGGTCCTCGGCCTTCTCAATCGCCTTTTCGTTGGCGCCGATCATCTCGACCTGGTACTTCTCCAGCACGCCATGCTTGTGCAGATCCAGCGCGCAGTTCAGCGCGGTCTGGCCGCCCATGGTGGGCAGCACCGCATCCGGGCGCTCCTTGGCGATGATCTTCTCCACCACCTGCCAGGTGATGGGCTCGATATAGGTCACATCCGCCGTGTCCGGGTCGGTCATGATGGTCGCCGGATTGCTGTTGACCAGGATGACCTTGTAGCCTTCCTCGCGCAGGGCCTTGCAGGCCTGGGCGCCGGAATAGTCGAACTCACAGGCCTGGCCGATGATGATGGGGCCGGCGCCGATGATGAGGATGCTCTTGATGTCTGTGCGTTTTGCCATTTTGTGATCTCTACTCCATCCGTGCCGGGTCAGGCCTTGGCCATCAGACCGATGAAGCGGTCGAACAGATAAGCAATGTCATGAGGGCCGGGGCTGGCCTCGGGGTGGCCCTGGAAGCAGAAGGCCGGCTTGTCGGTGCGCGCCAGGCCCTGCAGGGTGCCGTCGAACAGGCTGACGTGCGTGGGGCGCAGGTTCGCGGGCAGCGAGTCGGCGTCCACCGCAAAGCCGTGGTTCTGGCTGGTGATGGAGACGCGGCCGTTGTCCAGATCCTTCACCGGATGGTTGGCGCCGTGGTGGCCGAACTTCATCTTGAAGGTCTTGGCGCCCGAGGCCAGCGCCATGATCTGGTGGCCCAGGCAGATACCGAAGGTCGGGACGCCGGCCTCGATCAGCTGTGCCGCCGCCTTGATGGCGTAATCGCAAGGCTCCGGATCGCCAGGGCCGTTGGACAGAAAGACGCCATCCGGCTCCAGATCAAACACTTCGGATGCGGGCGTCTGCGCCGGCACCACGGTGATCTTGCAGCCGCGCGAGGCCAGCATGCGCAGGATGTTGCGCTTCACGCCGAAGTCGTAGGCGACCACGTGGAAGCGCGGGTTGGCGAGCTCGCCATAGCCCTTGCCCAGGGTCCATTCGGTTTCGGTCCAGTTCAGGCGCTCACCGGTGCTCACCACCTTGGCCAGATCCTGGCCCGCCATACTGGGCGCGGCCTTGGCCTTGGCAATCGCGTCGGCGATATGGGCTTCGGTGATGGCTTCGCCGGCAGCCAGCGCCAGGATGCAGCCGTTCTGGGCGCCGGTGGTACGCAGCACGCGGGTCAGGCGACGGGTGTCGATGTTCGAGATCGCCACCGTGCCTTCGTCCTTCAGGTACTGGGCGAGGGTTCGGGTCTTGCGGAAGTTGGAGTCAAGGATGGGGGCTTCCTTGATGATCAGGCCAGCGGCAAAGATCTTCGTGGCCTCGACATCCTCGTCGTTGACGCCGTAGTTGCCGATGTGCGGATACGTGAGCGTCACGATCTGCCGGCAATAGCTGGGGTCGGTGAGGATTTCTTGGTAGCCGGTGAGCGAGGTGTTGAACACCACTTCGCCAACCGTGTGGCCAGCAGCGCCGAGAGAGCTGCCTTTGAAGACCGTGCCGTCTGCCAGGGCGAGGATCGCGGCAGGCGCCGCATTCATGAATTGAGGCAGGTCGGGCAGCACGGGTAACTCCGTTATTGTGCGCGCGCCCAGCTCTGCTCCTGTACCCACGGCAGATGCCATGGAAGAGCCTGAATCCGGTGGGGGAAACGGGGGAGTTTCGCTAGGTGCGGTGGGTTGCGGGTAAACCTGCTGAGTATACCCGACCAGGGTAATCACCGAGAAGATTTTGCGCAAAGAAACTCGGCGGGCTCGTCATGCCCGCCATCAGCCGCCCTGGCCCGGCCGCCTCAAGCCAAGGCCGCAATGCCCGCCTTGGCGATCTGCGCGTCCTCGATGGACTTCACGCCGCTGACACCCACCGCGCCCACGCAATGCCCATCCACCAGCACCGGCACACCGCCCTCCAGCAGGCCGTCGAGGCCCGGTGCGCTCAGGAAGGAGGTGCGGCCCTGGTTGATCATGTCCTCGTAGACCTTGGACTCGCGGCGTCCCAGCGCCGCGGTGCGCGCCTTGGCGGGTGCGATCTGGGCCGAGATGGCGGCCGCGCCGTCCAGGCGCTGTTGCCACAGCAGATGGCCACCGTCGTCAACGATGGCAATGCTCACCGCCCATTGGTTGGTCAGCGCCTCGGCTTCGGCAGCGGCGGCGATGCGCTTGACATCATCCAGGCAGAGATAAGGTTTAGTCTTCATGATCGGGCTTGAAATTGGAGTGGAAGCCGCCACTTTACCGACAGGCGCAGCTCGATTCGGTGGCCGCGGCGCAAAACTGTTGCGCGCGCGAAGCCGCCTAGAATTGCGCCACCCAAGGTCCGGAGGACTCCACGATGAACGACAGCTTGAATACCCACTACGGCACGACATTCGGTACCGGCCTGGCAGCCGATCGCCAGCGCGTGCTGCGCAACACCTACTGGCTGCTCGCCCTGTCCATGCTGCCCACCGTACTGGGCGCCTGGATTGGCGTCAGCACCGGCATCCTCGCCAGCATGGGCACGGGGATGAGCATGATCGTGTTCTTCGCCGGCGCCTATGGCCTGATGTTCGTGATCGAGAAGACCAAGGACTCCAGCACCGGCGTGGCCGCCCTGCTCGCCTTCACCTTCTTCATGGGCCTGATGCTCTCGCGCCTGCTGGCCGCGGTGCTGGGCTTCAAGAACGGCGGCTCGCTCATCATGACGGCCTTTGCCGGCACCGGCGCGATCTTCTTCGCCATGGCCAGCCTGGCCACCATGATCAAGCGCGACCTCTCCGGCATGGGCAAGTTCCTCTTCATCGGCGCCATCATCATCATGGTGGCCGGTATCGTGAATGCCTTCGTGCAATCCTCGGCGCTGATGCTGACCCTGCTGGTGCTGTGCATGGCGGTGTTCTCCGCCTTCATGCTCTATGACATCAAGCGCGTCGTCGATGGCGGCGAGACCAACTACATCAGTGCCACGCTGGCGATCTATCTGGACCTCTACAACGTGTTCCAGAGCCTGCTGTCGCTGCTGGGCATCTTCGGCGGCGAGCGCGAATAACGAGCCGCGCCAGCGCCAAGGATCAACGGGGCCAGCGGCCCCGTTTTTTTTCCGCTGCTATTTCAATCAGTCGCGCTCGAACACCGCGATCGACTCAACATGCGAGGTGTGCGGGAACATGTTCACCGCACCGGCCGACGTGCAGCGGTAGCCCGCCAGATTCACCAGCAAGCCGGCATCTCGCGCCAGCGTTGCCGGGTTGCAGCTGACATAGACGATGCGCCTGGGCGGCGTCCAGCCGGGCGCCAGCGTGGGATCCTGCACGACATCGGCCAGGGCCTTGGAGAGCGCAAACGCCCCCTCGCGCGGCGGATCCACCAGCCAGCGGTCCGATTGTCCATCGGCCACCAAGATCTCCGGCGTCATCTCGAACAGATTGCGCGCCACGAAAAGGGTCTTGTGGTCCAGCCCGTTGCGCTTGGCGTTCTCGCGCGAACGCGCCACCAGGGCCTCGCTGCCCTCGATGCCGAGCACATCGCGCGCCTGCGTGGCCAGCGGCAGGGTGAAGTTGCCCAGGCCGCAGAACCAGTCGATCACGCGCTCGCCCGGCTGCACCTGCAGCAGACGCAGGGCGCGCCCGACCAGCGCCGTGTTGATATGGTGGTTGACCTGGGTGAAATCGGTGGGCTTGAAGGGCATCACGATACCGAATTCCGGCAGCGTGTAGGCCAACTCGGGACCACCCTCGTCCAGCAGATGCACCGTGTCCGGCCCCTTGGGTTGCAGCCACCATTGCACGTCGTACTGTGCGGTGAAGGCGCGCAGGCGCGCCTTGTCCGCATCGCCCAAGGGCTCCAGATGGCGCAGCACCAGCGCGATCACCAGCGTGCCGCTGGACTCGCCAATGGCCAGCTCGATTTGCGGCAGCCGGTCGCGCTCGTCCATGCTGGCGATCAGCTCGCGCAGCGGCACCAGCATGTCGCTGACGCGCGGCGGCAGCACCTTGCAGACCTGCATGTCGGCCACATAGCGGCTCTTGCGCTCGTGGAAGCCCACCAGCACATGGCCCTTCTTGGCCACATAGCGCACCGACAGGCGCGCGCGATAGCGATAGCCCCAGGCCGGCCCCTCGATCGGGCGCAGCATCATTTCGGACTTGACCTTGCCGAGGTGCCAGAGGTTGTCCTCCAGCACACGCTGCTTCACCGCCACCTGCGAGGCCACATGCAGATGCTGCATCTTGCAGCCCCCGCAAGCGCCGGCATGCAGACCGAAGTTCGGGCAGCCGGGGCGCACGCGCTGCGAACTCTCGCGCCGCATCGCCACCATCGCGGCCTGCTCCCAGTTGTTCTTCTTGCGGCCGACCTGGACCTGGACCTCTTCACCGGGCAGGGCGCCCTCGATGAATACCACCTTGCCCTCTTCGTTGTGGGCCACACCTTGGGCTTCCAGGTCCAGCGATTCGACCTTGAGCCATTCAGATACTTGCGTCATGGGGCGGCATTATCCCAGCCCCGCGCCCGGCCTCACGGCCTCAGAAGATCGCGTCGCGGCTGATGCCGTGGCGCATCATGTTGCGCTTGAGCTTGTTGAGCGCCTCGATCTGGATCTGGCGGATGCGTTCGCGCGTGAGTCCGAGGCGGATGGCCAGCACATCCAGGGTCTCGGGCTCGCGGTCGGCCAGGCCATAGCGCCCCGCCAGCACCTCGCGCTCGCGATCGTTCAGCGCCGCCAGCCCATGGGCCAGCAACTCCTCCAACTCGTGGCTGAGCCGCAGGCCCATCGGATCCACGGCCTGCTCGTCGGCCACCAGATCCATCATCGACTCGCCGCCCTCGCCGTTGCGGTCCACGGGCGAATCCAGCGAACTCGGCAGCTCGGCATAGGCCAGCAGCTCGGAAACCTCGCTGAGCGGCCGCCCCAGCGCCGCGGCCACCTCGTCGGCACGCACCTGGGCCTCGCCACCATTCTGGCTGGCCAGGGCCTCCAATGCGCGCCGCGCCTTCAGCACCTGGTTGAGCTCACGCACGATGTGCACCGGCAGGCGCACCAGCCGCGCCTGATGCATCAACGCACGCTCGATGCTCTGGCGTATCCACCAACTCGCGTAGGTAGAAAAGCGGAAGCCGCGCTCGGGCTCGAACTTGCCGATCGCGTGCATAAGGCCGAGATTACCCTCCTCGATGAGATCGCTCATCGGCAGGCCGCGGCCAAGGTAGTTCTTGGCAATGCTGACGACCAGCCGCAGGTTATGCTGGATCATCGCCTGGCGCGCCGCGAACTCGCCGGCACGCGCACGCACGGCCGTGTCGTATTCCTGTTGCGGCGTCAGTAGCGGCGTGCGGCGAATGTCGCGCAGATAGGCCTGCAGCGCATTGCCAAGTTCGACATCGGCACCATTCGTGATCGGCAGGCGCAGCGCCTGCACGTCATCGTCATCCGGCGCCGGCTTGGCGTCGGCATCAAACTCGGCCAGGTCGATGGGCGGCCGGGTCGGGCTGGTAGAGGCAACGCGATGCAGTGACATGACGCGGCGCCTCCATCCATCAACGGGCCGGCAAGAGCTTGGCCGGATCTATGGGCTTGCCCTGCTTGCGCACCTCGAAGTGCAGCTTGACCTGGTCCGCATCGCTGGAGCCCATCTCGGCAATCTTCTGGCCCTTGCGCACCGGCTGGTCTTCCTTCACCAGCAGGGTCTGGTTGTGGGCATACGCCGTCAGGTAAGTGGCGTTGTGCTTGATGATGATCATGTTGCCATAGCCTCGCAAACCAGATCCTGCATACATCACGCGGCCGTCGGCGGCGGCAAGCACAGCATCGCCGGCCTTGCCCGCAAAGGCAAGACCTTTGTTCTTGACCTCGTCGAAGCCCGTCAGAATGCCGCCAGCGGCAGGCCAACCGAACTGCGGCTCATCGTCCCCCTCCTTGGCCGCCGCCACGGCCGGCGCTGTCGACTGAGCGGGCGCAGCGGCGCTGGCCGCCGCGGATGCCGCACTTGCGGCAGCCGCAGCCGGCTTGCCGTCCAGCGGCTTGGTTTCGACCTTGGCCGAACTGACCGGGCGGGCATTCACGCCCGCGGCATCCACCCCTGGCGCCACCACACGCAAGACCTGACCCACCTCGATCAGATTGGGATTCTCCAGGCCGTTCCACTTCACCAGATCACGCCAGCTCTGCCCGTTCTCCAGGGCGACGCGAATCAGGGTGTCGCCCGGCTTGACCGTGTAGTAACCGGGCTTGCCGGCGTTCTCGCTGCCGGCCGGCAGCTTGCCCTCGGGTGTCGTGCTCGCGGCCGTGGTCGGCGAAGGCGTGGCCGCCGGCTTGGCAGGCGCACCCACGGCGCGCTCCTCGACGGGAGCGCGGTGGCTGGGCGAGGCACAGGCGGCCAGCAAAAGCACCAGCGCGCCGGCCGCCAGGGAGGTCCATCGACGATTCAAGATCTGTTGCATGCGCTCTCGATTGCAAAGGCTGAGGGGCAAGACTGAACCAGGGCCCGCGTGGGCTCGGTCAGCGGCCTACAAGACACCGGATTTTAGGGGCACGAAAAGCACCGACTCCTGCAGGCTTCGTATGAATTGGCTAACGCCGGCTTCCACCAGATGGTCCACCACCACCAGCACCTGGCCGCGCCCGCTGGGCGCCGTCATCGGCGCCACCAACCGGCCACCGGGGGCCAACTGGGCCAACCAAGCCGCAGGCAGATCGTCGCCACCGGCGGCGGCGATGATGCTGTCGTAAGGCGCCGCCGGCGCATGCCCCAGCATGCCGTCGCCATAGAGCAGGCGGATGTGCAGCGCCTTGATGGCGGCGAGATTGATGCGGGCCTTGTCGTGCAGGGGCCGCAGCCGCTCGATCGACACCACCTGCCTGGCCAGTTGTGCCAGCACAGCCGCTTGATAGCCGCAGCCGGTGCCGATCTCCAGCGTCTTGCCCAGATGGCCGCGCTGCTGCGCGCCGGGCGCGGCCAGCATCAACTCGATCATGCGGCCCACCACCGATGGCTTGGAGATCGTCTGGCCATGCCCGATGGGCAGGCTGGTGTCCTCATAGGCCTGGGTTGCCAGTGCGGTGTCCACGAATTCGTGACGCGGCACTTGCGCCAGCGCGGCCAGCACCCGCTCATCACGCAGGCCATCGAGGCGCAGGCGCTGCACCATGCGCTGACGCACGCCGGCCGAATCCAGGCCAAGCCCGCTGGGCGTGGTCAGGCGCGCCGCATCGGCGGCGGCCTGCTGCAAATGCCGCTGCGGCATCAGCACCTCGCGCGCTACGCCGCCGCCAGCGCGGGCGCCAACCTTGTCGAGCGCCAGAGGAAAGCGCTTGCCGCGGGCTCCGGGCGAGTTCAAGTACGCGCTCCGCCGTTCGACGCCAGGCTGGCGCGCCAGGCAGGCAGCGCCGCATGATCGGTGAGATCAACCTGCAAGGGCGTGATGGAAACGGCGCCCGCCGCGGTCGCATGAAAGTCGGTGCCCTCGCCGGCCTCGCGCGCGTCGCCCGCCGGCCCGATCCAGTAGATGGGCTCGCCGCGCGGGCTCGATTGCTTGATCACCGGCTCACTGGCATGACGACGCCCAAGGCGCGTCACCAGGCGGGGGAGGTCCACGGCATCGGCGCGATTGGGGATGTTGACGTTCAAGAGGAAGGGGCGGCCCAGGCCTCCCGCCACCACCTGCTGGATCAGTTCGCGCGCCAGAGCGGCGGCGGCGTCCAATTCCCCCCAGCCCTTCTCCACCTGGGAAAACGCGATCGAGGGGATGCCGAACAGAAAGCCTTCGGTGGCCGCGGCCACGGTGCCGGAGTACAGCGTGTCGTCGCCCATATTGGCGCCATTGTTGATGCCCGAGAGCACCAGATCCGGCTTGTAGTCCAGCAGCCCGGTCAGGGCCACGTGGACGCAGTCCGAGGGCGTGCCGTTCACGTAGCGGAAGCCGTTCGACGCGGTGAACACCGACAAGGGCCGCGTCAGCGTCAACGCATTCGAGGTGCCGCTGGCATTCTGCTCGGGGGCAATCACCTCGATCTGCCCCAGCCCCTCACAGGCTTTCACCAGGGCCTGGAGGCCGGGGGCCAAATAGCCGTCATCATTGGCGATCAGTATGCGCATGCGGCGCATTGTAGGCAGGCGCGGCGTCACCTGAGCGACCACCGGCGTTGCCGCGCCTGCCTATGATCCGCCGTCCCATCATCGAGGAGTGAGCCATGCAAGCTTGGTTGTGCGAGAACCCCACCGGCGTCGACGCCCTGCGCTGGACCGATATGCCCGCGCCCGAGCCACAAGCCGGTCAGCTGCGCATCGCTATCAAGGCCGCCAGCCTGAACTTTCCGGACCTGCTGATCATCCAGAACAAGTACCAGATGAAGCCGCCGCTGCCCTTCGTGCCGGGCACCGAATTCGCCGGCATCGTCGAGGCCGTTGGCGATGGCGTGAAGGGTTTCAAACCCGGCGATGCGGTGGCGGCCTTTGCCGGCACCGGCGGCTTCGCCACCCATGCCTGCATCCCCGCCGCATTGGCGATGCCACTGCCTCCGGGCTTTGCGTTCGCCGATGCCGCCGCCTTCATCTGCACCTATGCCACCAGCCATCACGCGCTGATGGATCGCGCGGCCCTGCAGACCGGCGAAACCGTGCTGATCCTGGGCGCCGCGGGCGGTGTCGGCACGGCCGCCATCCAGATCGCCAAGGCCGCGGGTGCCCGCGTCATCGCGGCCGCATCAAGCGACGAGAAATGTGCCCGCTGCATCGAACTGGGAGCAGACGCCAGCATCAACTACAGCAGCGTCAGCCTGCGCGACGAACTGAAGGCACTCACCGGCGGCAAGGGCCCCGATGTGATCTACGACCCGGTGGGCGGCAGCCTGGCCGAGCAAGCCTTCCGCTCCATCGCTTGGCGTGGTCGCTACCTGGTGGTGGGCTTTGCGCAGGGTGAGATCCCTGCCCTGCCCTTGAACCTGGCCCTGCTCAAGGGCGCCTCCATCGTGGGCGTCTTCTGGGGCGAATTTGCCAGGCGCGAACCCGAACGCAATGCGCGCATGCTGGGTCAGTTGGCCGAGTGGTACGCGCGCGGCCTGGTGAAACCGGTACTCGACCGGGTGCTGCCGATGACACAGCTGCCCGCAGCCTTCGAGCGCATGAGTTCGCGCCAGGTGGTGGGCAAACTTGTGGTTACCAACGACTGAAGGTGGGCTGCCGGCGGGCGGGGGAGAATGACTTCGAAGCAACACCCCCTCCCTTCTTCACGGGGCATGCAAGCCTGGCCATGTGCGCTAGGATCCGGCAACCAGCTCAATCTCAGGCCATGGCAGTCAAAGTACTCATCATCGAAGACAACCCGGTCGCGCGCAGTTTTCTGTGCCGCGTGGTGCGCGAGAGCTTCAGTGATGCCATGGAAATCATCGAGGTCGGCGACCTCGAGGGCGCTCGCCGTCAGGTCGCCAAGCTGAACCACGAGAATTCCGAGCTCGGCTTCAAGCTGATTCTGGTGGACCTGGAGCTGCCGGATGGCAATGGCATGGAGTTCCTCGCCGAGTTGGTGGGCACACCGGCGGTGAAGATCGTGACCACGCTCTACTCCGACGACGACCACCTCTTCCCAGCATTGCAATGCGGCGCCGATGGCTATCTGCTCAAGGAAGACCGCTTCGAGGTGCTGGTGGAGGAATTGCAGCGCATCGTGCGCGGCCAACCGCCGTTGTCACCCGCGATCGCGCGCCGCCTGCTCTCGCATTTCCGCCCCGGATCCACCGGCGACAGCGGGCCGATGGGCCTGAACTCCGGCTTTGGCAGCCTGTCTTCCAGTGCCGCGACCCACAGCAACCGCGGCGTGGTGTTGGACCCCGCACCGGAATGGGAGCGCCTGACACCCCGTGAAAACGAAGTGCTGACCTATCTCAGCAAGGGCTTCACCATCAAGGAAATCTCCAACCTGATGGGCATCAAGTGGTTCACCGTGAACGACCACATCAAGTCAATCTACAAGAAACTGAACGTGTCGAGCCGCGCCGAGGCTGCCGTTCTGGCCAGCAAGCAAGGCCTGGTCTAAAGGCGCTCGCCCGACCCATCGGCCTGCGCCTGCAGGACCACCAGGTGGTTTGAACCCTCGGTCTGCGCCATGTGCGCCTCTTGCCGCCCCTCATGCGGATCGAAGACGCCGCCGCACAGCCCCAGCAGCGTCACCACCGCAATCAAGCTGATCCAGTTCTGCGGATCCTTGGCCAAGTTCGCCAGGGAGATCAGTTTGCCCAGTTTCACTCGCACTTGCATCATGTCGCTCCAACGCTAGAGTGGGCCGACAGCCCACTCGACTTGCCAGGCGGCAAGCATGGATACGAATGTACTGTATAAAAATACAGTAACGCAAGCCCGCGAGTTCGGGCCGTTGAGGCCGCCAATGCAAAAGACCCCGGGGCTTACGCCGCGGGGTCTTTGAATTATTTGGGGTGGCTGATGGGAGACCATTGGCCACCTAAGAACCCTAATGTTTTCAACGACTTAGCGTGGTTGTCACACGGGCCTGTGGTACAGATTGTGTATCAAGTCCGAAGCCAGTTGCAACCCGCTCTGGTAGCAATCCGGCGCCGTCTCCACCGCAGCGAAGGCAGCAATGCCGAGGAGCGTGGTGACAAGGGTTGCCGCTCGGTCGACAGAAGCGCCTGTGCAAGACGGGATGGTTGCGAAAGAAGCTGGGCTGCAGCGGGACTTGAACCCACGAGGCCCCAACTTCCCATCCGGTACGGCTCGACGCTGCAGGCTTTCGGGCCGAATTCCGCGGTAGTCGCCGCAGGGCGATATAGATGGTGTAGGCCTGACTGCCTCCCAAATTCAAGTTTACGGGTGACTTGGACTCCCCACTGGTCGCATGAGGTCACGACCAGCGAGTTGGTCAATGGCTACCGGCACGGTGGTGGTCCGTCACTACCAGCGCCTGCAGTCAAAGAGGAAGGGCACGACGATGCGTGCCCTTCGAATCAAGGCATGGCGCTGCCGGCCATGCAACTGTCAGCGTTGGTGCCCTCCTTAGTGCAGCACCGCCGCAAGGTCTTCATTGCAGACCAGCACCGTGACCGCATGCGTCACCTCCTGCCCACTAATCAGCGAGCCAACGCCATCCAAGGGACGGAGCAAATGCCCGAGCCAGATGAGCGCCTGAGCATCGCATGGGAGGCTGCGTGACTCCTGCAACAGTCGGAGCACCAGTCCCGGCGCACGAAAGCCGCCCGGGAGGTTCACAAAGACGGGTGTGCGCGTTGCCTCGTCCATGAGCAGTGCATGAATCCGTCCGCGTCGCATGCAGTCCAACAGATATCGTTGGATTCCAGGGTCACCGAGCGGCATCACGAATCTGGCCTGAGCCTTGTTCGCCTGCAAAGTGAGGAGCGCAACCTGCTCTCCGGTGCCAGGCATCACGAGCACGTCGAAGCGTTGCTCCGGCGCAGGGTTCAACGTGCCCAACTCAGCCAAGAGCGCCGCTGGCGCCCATGAAACGATGCAGCGCCCGTCGAATCCCTGATGTCCGAGTTCCCTGCGGAGGAAATCCGCCTCACGCACGCGCCCGATGCGCACCTTGGCGAGGCCTTCGCCGTCGTCAATATCCATAAGTTCCTTCGATAGATTGCCTAGGAACTTCGTGTACAAGCGCTCGCTGGGAATCACCGACAACCGCATCGTCCTCTCACATTGCCCGCGCCGCTCCGGCGCGCTCTTGGTCGTTTGTCGAGCCTGCAAGGGCCGAGGTCGCGGGTCAAGCCGAACGTGGAAAACATGTCTCTATAGAGGCATGTCGGGCGTGGCGAGGGTGCAACGCGTCGCGGTTTGCAGGCCGGTAGTACTTGGTCGCTACCAGCCATGTTCTGCGTCCTGGCGCAGGTCACTCAAGGCAAGCCCCGCGAGTTCTTCGGGACGTGCGCCGGTGTAGAACATCATCAGCGGAATCCAGTAGGTAGCTTCGCCAGACTGGCCCTGGGAACGCTCGTGCCGGGTGAAGACCTCGGAGCCGAACAAGGTGGCCAGGTCCTGCGCATCGAAGGGCAGCCGGCGCTTCGTGCGCCTCTTCACACTGCTCTCTTTCAGGCCAAGGGTGCTCTCGGCCGGGTTCTCCGCCAGCACATGCTTGCCCTTGGCAATCTTGTAGATGGCTCGAACCTTCGAGATACGCTCATTGATGGTCGGCACCTCGAGGCGAGGACGCATGTACTCGACGAATGCGGTCATCAACTTGGGCGTGACGTCACCAGGGGCACGCACACCTTGGCTCGCGGCGAAACGCCGCAAGTCACGCCAGGCCGTCTGCGACGCGATGGTGGTCGGCTTAGGACGGTTCTCGACGTAGTCGCGCCATGTCTCGAACACCTTGTCCCAGGTCGGCGAGTCCGGGTTGTCAGGCGCGCGCTCCGGCGCAGCTGCACGCAGCGGATGGCTCACCGCAGGCGCGACCGCGGCCGTGTCGACCACGTCGCCGCGCTGGCGGACCAGCTGCAGGTCCAGCGTCTCGACAACGGAGCGCAGGAAGACATACGAGGCTCTCTTGGCTTCGTCCTGGCTCGGGTCGAAATCGAGCCCGCACAGATAGAGGAAGCCATGCAAGGCGGGAAAGATGCCCAGGCTCTTGCCCTGCGCGAGCATGCGGCCCAGCTCCGCGCGCTGAGTCTTGAGGCGGTCGTCAAGTTCGTCGAACTCGATGTCGTCCATGCCCTGCTGACGGCGCTGCTCGTCGCCCAGCAAGACTTGGCGCACCCAGAACTTGGCGGCGCCCTGCAGCTGCTCGTCATCGAGCTTGGCGATACGCTTGGCCGCCATGGACGCGCGACTCAAGTCAAGCTGCTGGCGCTTCGCCTGAAACTCGGCGTCGATGCGAGCCAGCTCGACATGCGCCCGCTCTTTGGCTTGGCGCAGGTCGGTCGTGCCCAGGGCGACGACGATGTCAGACTTGTTTTCGGGGTACGCCGCGCGCAGGGCGGCGGGGATGCGGCGACGCACGTACTTGTTGCCGTGCTTGCCTCTCGAATAGATGGATGCGGTGATTGCTTTCATGGTCCTGTACCACAGAGTTGTGTGACAGGTCGTGTAACAACCGCGTTTATTCGCAGAAGCAAAAAGGCCTTGATTCCCTTAAGAATCAAGGCCTTACGTGCGTTTTAGTGTTCTTTGGGGTGGCTGATGGGACTCGAACCCACGACAACAGGAATCACAATCCTGGACTCTACCAACTGAGCTACAGCCACCGCAGAGCCTACGATTATAGGCCGATTTAAATCTTCTTGGGAAGCACTATTTTCAATTACTCGCCGCGGAGGCCGCCGCCGCTACGGCCGGGACCTTCAGCGTCGCCTTGTGGTGCGCTTTCAAGGCGCCATAGAAGGCCTGGCCCTCGGCGGCGGTCCAGGCTTGCGTGTACTGCGCCTGGGCGCGCTTGGCATCCACCACGGCCGGATCACGCGCCTCGATCTTGCTGATGCGCACCACCAGATAGCTGCCGTCTTCCGTGTCCACACCCACATGGGTCGGCAACTTGCTGACGTCGGCGCGCAGTACCGCCTCAAGGGCCTTGCCACTCAGCTTGCCCGGTTGGGCGCGCGACACCAGCATGGCGGCATCCAGGCCGGCCACATCGTCCGCCTTTTGCAGGGCCGCCAGACGCTCCTGGCCCGCCTTGGCCGCCAGTTCGCGCGACAGCTTGCGCAACAGTTGTTCGCGCACCTGCGGCAGCACATCCGCCAAGGCCTGCAGGCGCGCCGGGTTGTGCTGCACAACGCGCGCAGAAACCAGTTGGCTGGAGCCCGTCTCCACCGCTTCGGTATTGCGCTTGTTGCGCAATGCCTCGACGCCAAACACGGCCTCAAGCAGCTTGGCCGAGGCAAGCGGGCCGGTCGCGCCGGGCGCCGGGCTGCGCTGCACCGTGGCCGTCTGGATCGTCAGCTTGAGCTTCTCAGCCACCGGCTTGAGGCTGTCGGATTGCTCGTAGGCGGTGTTGCTGAACTGCTCGGCCACCTCGGCATAGCGCTTCTGCGCCAGCGCCTTGCGCACCTCGGCCTCGATCTCGGCACGTACCGACTCGAAGCTGCGCTTGTCGCCACCGCGCACGCCGGTCAGATGGATGATGTGATAGCCGTAGTCGGTCTCGATCACATTGCTGATCTCGCCCTGCTTGAGCGCGTAGGCCGCATCCTCAAACGGCTTGACCATGGCGCCACGGCCGAAGAAATCGACGTCGCCGCCGCGCGTCGCCGAACCTTCGTCCTGCGAGTTCGCCTTGGCCAGTTCGGCAAAGCCGGCCGGGTTCTTGCGCGCCTGCGCCAGCAAGGCCTCGGCCTTTGCCTTCGCCTTGGCGCGCTCGTCCGCAGCGGCCGACTTCTCGGCCTTGATCAGGATGTGACTGGCGCGGCGCTCTTCCGCCACGCTGTAGCGCGACTGGTTCTCTTCGTAGTACTTGCGCAGATCTTCTTCGCTGAAGCTCGCACCCGCCTTCAGAGCCTCGGCATCCAGCACCACGTATTCGATGTTGGCGCTCTCCGGCAGCTGGAACTGCGCGGAGTTCTTGGGATCCTTGTAGAAGGCTTCCAGTTCCGCGTCGCTGGGCGCGAGCTTGGCCGCGAAATCCTTGGGATCGAAACGCAGCACCTGCACCTCGCGGCGCTGCAGCAGCGCATCGAAGGCCACTGCGGCGCTGGCGTTGCCGCCCAGGCCAGAAGCGCTGATCGGCTGCAGCACCTGGCGCAGGGTCAGGTCTTGCCGCAAGCGGTAGGCGAAGATCTCGGAGTTCATGCCCTGGGCGGCCAGCATGCCCTTGTTGACGCTGCCGTCCGGGTTGCGCAGAAAAGCGAATTGCGGGTCGCTGCGGAACAGGCTCTGCAGGCGCTCATCGCTGATCACCAGATGCTGCGCCTGGGCGGCGGCCTGCAGCACGCGCTCGCGCACCAGGCCCTCCAGCGCTTCCTTGCGCACCTCGGGCGCATCCAGCAGCTTGGGATCCACATTCGGCGACTGGCGCCGGATGCGCTCGACCTGGTCGCGGTGCGCGGCATCCCACTCCACCTGCGTGATCTTGCGGCCGTCGACGCTGGCCACCCCCGCATTCGAGCCGTCCATGAAGCGGGTGTAACCCTCCACGCCCAGCAGCACGAACGACGGCAGTATCAGTATCAGCAACAGGAACTGAAACAGTCGGTTGTGCTTGCGTACGAAATCAAACATCGAGAACCTCTGACAGGCTTAGCGCCTACGCGTTCAAACGCTGAGTAAACATGGCCCAGGATCGACAAACGGCAGCCAATAGCACCGCCCTCGCCCGGCCTCAAACACGACAAAGGCGAACCATGGTTCGCCTTTGCGTCGGGTGACATTCTAGCCACTGCCCATGCCCGCAACTTGTAGGCATGACTGGTGGGCGCTGACGGGCTCGAACCGCCGACCTACTCCGTGTAAGGGAGCCGCTCTACCAACTGAGCTAAGCGCCCGGTATTCCGGGAATTGCAGCTGACCTGTCGATCAGTTCACCGCGTCCTTGAGCGCCTTGCCAGGGCGGAACTTAGGCACCTTGGCCGACTTGATCTTGATCGTGTCGCCGGTACGCGGGTTGCGCCCGCTGCGTGCGGCACGCTTCGTGACGCTGAAGGTGCCGAAGCCTACCAGAGAAACCGAGCCATTCTTCTTCAGCGTGGTCTTCACACCACCAATCAGCGCCTCCAGCGCACGTCCCGCCGCCGCCTTGGAAATGTCGGCCTGCTTGGCAATGTGCTCGATCAGTTCGGACTTGTTCACGAAGGTACCCCCTCAGTAGGTTTCACTGCACGACGCGACCGGCTTGCACCACGACGGCGCCATCGCGGCGCACATCAGTCAGCGAAGAGAAATGTCTTGCCCACGGGCTCCGGCACCCGGCAACTGCACGCACGCAGCGCCTGCGAAGCGACGACCGAAACCACCGCGGGAAGCGGATTCTAGACGCAATCAACAGCCCCACCGAGCAGGGAAAAGCCCCGATACAAATCATGGGGGAGACGGGACTTTTGGCACAGTCGGGCGCGGCCAGAGGCGCCGCCTCAGCGCATCACCAGCCGCACTCCCAGGGCGCTCAGGCCCATACCCAGCACCACCGCCCAAGCCAGACTCTCGCCGAACCAGAAATGCGCGATCAGGGCAGCACAGGGCGGGGTCAGAAACATCAGGCTGCTGACGCGCGTGGCCGCACCATGCTTGAGCATGATGAAGAGCAGCGAGCTACCGCCCAGAGTCAGCACCAGCACCGACCACAGCATGGCCGCCACCAGATCGCCATGCCATTGCATCGACTGCGTCTCGAAGGGCAGCAGCGGCAGACTCAGCAGACAGGCCGCCGCCAGCTGGATGCCCATGGCGCTGCGCGTGTCGCAGGGCGCCAGAAAGCGGCGCTGATAGATGCTGCCCGCCGTGATGCCGCACAGGCCCAGCAGGCCCAACAGGATGTTGGCCGCCGAGGCCTCGCCGGCGCCGAGCTTGCTCGACACCACCACCAGCACGCCCGCAGCCCCCAGCAGCAGGCCCAGCCACTGGCGCGGCCCCAGGCGCTCGGCGGCATCGGCCGACGACAGCGAGAACCAGAGCGCCGTCAACAGCGGCTGCATGCCGGCGATCAGCGCCATCGTGCCCGCCCCCAGCCCGAGCTTGACGGCACTCCAGGAGGACAGCAGATAAACCCCGTGCACGAGCCCACCCACCACGGCCAGATGCCCCCATTGCGCCCGCCCGCTCGGCCATGCCGCGCGGCCGAGCAGCGCCCAGAGGCCAAAGCACAGTGCCGAGAGCGCAAAACGCAGCGCCAGAAAACTGGCGGCAGGCGCGTGGGGCATGCCCAGCCGGGCAGCCACGAAGCCGGTGCTCCAGATCGCCACGAAGACGGCAGGCACATAGGCCTGCCAGCGTTCAAGCCGCGCGTCCATCGCGATCGCGCCAGCGCCTCATCGGGCCTTGGCGCGAATCTCGGGCAGGGCCTTCTGCAGGTAGTAGACCATCGACCAGATCGTCAGCACCACCGCCGCCAGAATCAGGGCGGTGCCCCAGACATGGGTGTTGATCACGCCGAACAAGGGGCCATCGAACAGCAGGAAGGGGATGGCCACCATCTGCACCGTGGTCTTGAGCTTGCCCACCATGTGCACGGCCACGCTGCGCGAGGCGCCGATCTGCGCCATCCATTCGCGCAGCGCCGAGATCGCGATCTCGCGGCCGATGATCACCAATGCCACCAGGGCGTTCACACGCCCCAGTTCCAGCAGCACCAGCAGCGCGGCACAGACCAGGAACTTGTCGGCCACCGGATCCAGGAACGCGCCGAAGGACGAGGTCTGGTTGAGCTTGCGCGCCAGGTAGCCGTCCAGCCAATCGGTCAGGGCCACCGCCACGAACAGCACCGTGGCCAGCAGGTTCTGCTGGGCCGGCGAGATCTCAAGGTGGAACACCCCGACGATCAGCGGGATGGCCACGATGCGGGCCCAGGTCAGGATGGTTGGCAGCGTGAAGAACATGCGGGCATTGTGCCCAAAAGCATGCACCACGCCGGGTCGCCCGGACGCTTTGCCTTCGCTTTGCCTCGGCTTTGTCGCTTTATTGCTGATGCAACCCGTTTCAGTCCAGCGTGCGCGGCTTGAAGCGGCGCTGATCGTTGAACAGGAACACCTCGTTGAACTTCCAGGGCTGCGGCAGGCGCGCGACGTTGCCGAAGGGCGCGGCACGGTGCACCGCATCGATGGCCAGTTGCACCGTGTCCAGGGCCTGACCGGGCTTGCGAAGCACATGGATGTTTTTCACGCTGCCATCCTGGCGCAGCTCGATCTCCAGCACCGGGATGGCCAGCAGCACCGCCGGCACTTCGCCCATATAGGTGCGGTCCGGATTGGCTTCCACCAGACGTAGCGCGGCCTGCTTGCGCAACTCGTCGTGCGTGCGCACGGGCTTGGGCGGCGCGAGTGCCGCGGCCCCGCTCTTCGCCACGGGTGGCGCAGGCGCCTTGCCATGCGGCTCCGCCGTGGCCGCGGTGGCCGGTGCTGCCGGTGCCGCCGCCTCCCCGGCGGGCGGTGCCGACGGCCCCGAAGAACAGCCCGCCAGCACCAGACCCAGCCCCAGGCAGGACCACAGCCCACGGCCGCCACGCTTGTTCCTCAGTACATCAATGCAGGACACGATAGATTTCCTCGGCAAGTTCCTTGGAGATGCCTTTCACGCTGGCAATCTCATCCACACTGGCGGCGGCCACGCCGCGCACACCGCCAAAGCGCTGCAACAGCTGGGCGCGCTTCTTGGGGCCGACGCCAGGTACATCTTCCAGGCGTGAGCCGCCGGTGCGCACCGCGGCACGTTTGGCCCTCATGCCGGTGATGGCAAAGCGGTGCGCCTCGTCGCGGATCTGCGCCACCAGCATCAGCGCGGCGGAGTCACGCCCCAGATAGACCTTCTCGCGGCCATCGGCAAACACCAGCTCTTCCAGGCCGACCTTGCGCCCCTCGCCCTTCTCGACGCCGACGATCAGGCCGAGGTCCAAGCCCAGCTCCTCGAAGACCTCGCGCGCCATCGCCACCTGGCCCTTGCCGCCATCCACCAGCACCAGGTCCGGCAGCCGCGCTGTGCCCAGCTGCGCGCCTTCGGCCAGCTTGCTGTAGCGGCGCGTCAGCACCTGGCGCATCGCCGCATAGTCGTCGCCGCCGGTGATGCCCTCGATGTTGTAGCGGCGGTACTGGCCGCTCTGCATCTGGTGATCTTCGAACACCACGCAGGAGGCCATGGTGGCCTCTCCCGCGGTATGGCTGATGTCGAAGCATTCGATGCGGAACTTGTCGAACTCGGGCACGCTCAGATCCAGCGCCTCCACCAGGGCGAGGGTGCGAGCCTGCTGCGAGCCCTCCTCCGACAGCAGCCGCGCCAGCGCCAGCTCGGCGCCCTTCACACACATCTCCTGCCAGATGCGACGCTGACCGCGCGGCTGCGCCTGCGTGCTGACCTTGTAGCCGGCCTGCTCGCTCAACGCCGCGGCCAGGGTCTCGTCCACCGCCTCGCTGGGAATCAGCAGGGCGGGCACGGCGGCCTCCAGGTAATGCTGGGCGATGAAGGCCTCCAGCACCTGGCGCTCGACGCTGGGGCGCGCGCCACCCGTCTCCTCGTCGTCCTCCAGCAGCACCGCGGCGGCATCGTCCACATGCTTGGGAAAGTAGGCGCGGTCGCCCAGGTGGCGGCCGCCGCGCACCATTGCCAGATTGACGCAGGCGCGCCCCCCCTGCACCTTGACCGCCAGGATGTCGACGTCGCGGTCGCGGCCGCTGGCGCTGTTCTCGTCCACCGCCTGCTGCTGCAAAACCTTGGACAACGAGCTGATCTGGTTGCGCACCTCGGCCGCCAACTCGTACTGCATGGCATCCGCATAGGCCATCATCTGTACCTGCAGGCCCTGCATCACCTCGTCGGTCTCGCCCAGCAGGAAGCGCTCGGCATTGGCGACATTGCGCGCGTACTCGAGCCCCTGCCCCGCCGGCACGCAGGGCCCCGAGCAGCGCCGGATCTGGTACAGCAGGCAGGGCCGGCTGCGGTTATTGAACACCGTGTCCTCGCAGGTGCGCAGGCGGAACACCTTCTGTATCAGCTGTATCGATTCCTTCACCGCCCAGGCGCTCGGGAAGGGCCCGAAATAGCGATGGCGCCGATCCACCGCGCCGCGGTAATAGCTGACGCGCGGGAAGGCATGGCCGCTGAGCTTCAGATAGGGGTAGCTCTTGTCGTCCCGGAACAGGATGTTGAAGCGCGGGTTCAGCGCCTTGATGAGATTGTTCTCGAGCAGCAGGGCCTCGGCCTCGGTACGCACCACCGTGGTCTCGAGCCGCGCGATGCGCGCCACCATCAGGCCGATGCGGGTGCCGCCATGATCCTTCTGGAAATAGCTGGAGACGCGCTTCTTCAGGTTCTTGGCCTTGCCCACATAGAGCACCTGATCCTGGGCGTCGAAGTAGCGGTACACCCCGGGCAGCGGCGGCAGCGCCAGCACCTCGGCCAGCACCTGCTCGCGCACCTCGCGGGCCACCTTTTCGACCTCGGCCACGCGCCGCGCCTCGGCCGCCTCGACCTGCTCGCGCTCCTGCGCCCAGCCGGCCAGGGCCTGCTCACCCAGTTCGGCGGCCTGCTCCGGCACCGGTGACAGCGGCGGCGAAGGCTGCGGGGGGCTTGGCGGCTTGACGGGCACATCACTCATGGGCCGGCATTGTGCCGCGGGCACCGCCCATAATCCTGCGCCATGACGTCAGCACTGCAATGGGATGTGTTTTGCCGGGTGGTCGACAACTATGGCGACATCGGCGTGTGCCTGCGGCTGGCGCGCGATCTTGCCCAGCGCGGCCAGCAGCTGCGACTGTGGGTCGACGATGCCTCGGCCCTGCGCTGGATGGCCGCCGATGGCCTGCCGGCGGGCCTGCACGTGCGACCCTGGGCCGAAGCCGAGCACGAAGGGCTGCCCGGCGACGTGGTGCTGGAGACCTTCGGCTGCGAGCTGCCGGTGGCCTTTGTGCAGCGCATGGCGGCACGCCCCAAGGCGCCCTGCTGGATCAATCTCGAATACCTCAGCGCCGAGCCCTATGTGGAACGCTCGCACCGCCTGCGCTCGCCGCAGCTCGCCGGGCCGGGCCGCGGGCTCGACAAATGGTTCTTCTACCCCGGCTTCACCGCACGCACCGGCGGCCTGCTGCGCGAGCCCGGCCTGCTGGACGCCCAGGCGGCCTTCGATGCGCCCGCCTGGCTGGCCGCGCGCGGCTGGCAGCCGCGCGCGGGCGAGCGCGTGCTGAGCGTGTTCTGCTACACCAACGCCGCCTGGCCCCAGCTGCTGGCCAGTCTGGCCGACGCGCCCACCCTGCTGTTGCTCTGCCCCGGCGCCCCACAGCAGCAGGTGCCCGCCGCGGCGGCGGCCTTGCAAGCGCTGCGCTGCATCTCCCTGCCCTACTTGAGCCAGGCCGACTACGACCGCCTGCTCTGGTCCTGCGACCTGAATCTGGTGCGCGGCGAAGACTCGCTGGTGCGCGCCCTCTGGGCCGGCAAACCGCTGCTGTGGCATATCTATCCACAAGACGATGGCGCGCATGGCCCCAAGCTGGAGGCCTTCATGGACCAGTATCTGGCCCATGCCGACGCTGACGGGGCGGCCGCGCTGCGCCAGGTCTGGCGCGCCTGGAACGGCCTGGCGCCCTGGTCGCCCGAGGCCGGCAGGGCCTGGTTGACCCGCCTCAAGCCAGGCCGGCAGCAGGCGCTGCGGTGGCGTGACGAAATGAGCAAGGCCGAGGATCTGTGCAGCCAGTTGCTCCGATTCGTCGCCGAATCAGGCTAAAATGCCGGGTTTCGTCGCGCCCGATACCAGGCTTGCGGGTGCGCCTAGGCAGCAATGACGGTGCTGTCGCGCTTGATGCGACGGTAGCCCTGCCCCAATCTGGCCTCCCAATCTCTCGGAATCAACATGAAGATCGCTCAGGAAATTCGCGCCGGCAACGTGATCATGCACGGCAAGGACCCCATGGTTGTGCTCAAGACCGAATACAGCCGCGGCGGCCGCAATGCCGCGACCGTGCGTATGAAGCTCAAGAGCCTGTTGAACAACTCGGGCACCGAAGTCGTCTTCAAGGCCGACGACAAGATGGACCAGATCATTCTGGACAAGAAGGACTGCACCTACACCTACTTCGCCGACCCGATGTATGTGTTCATGGACTCCGAGTACAACCAGTTCGAAGTGGAAGCCGAGAACATGGGCGATGCCATCCAGTACCTGGAAGACAACATGCCCGTGGAAGTGGTGTTCTACGACGGCAAGGCCATCTCGGTCGAACTGCCCACCTCGCTGGTGCGCGAAGTGACCTGGACCGAGCCGGCCGTCAAGGGCGACACCTCGGGCAAGGTGCTCAAGCCTGCCAAGATCTCCACCGGCTTCGAAATCCCGGTGCCCATCTTCGTGGCCCAGGGCGACAAGATCGAAATCGACACGCGTACCCACGAGTACCGCAAGCGCGTCTGAGCCAGCGGCTCAGCGCAGCAAAAAAGCACCCCGCGGGGTGCTTTTTTTACGCCTGCAGCTCCCGATAGACCCTCCCCTTGCCAAGCCATACCTCGGCATGGCTGGCACCGGCCGGAATCATCGGGAAGCAGTTCTCCTGCGCCGCCACCGCCACATCCAGAAAATACGGCCCCTCGGCTTGCAGGCAGGTGCGCAGGGCCGCGTCGAGCTGCCCGCGCTCGCTGACGCGCTGGGCCTGCCAGCCAAACGCGCGCGCCAGTGCCACGAAGTCCGGCAGCGCCTCGGTATAGCTGTGGCTGTAGCGGCCGCCGTGGATCAGTTCCTGCCACTGCCGCACCATGCCCATATAACCGTTGTTCGAGAGCACCAGCTTGACCGGCGTGCGGTGCTGCACGGCAGTGGAAAGCTCCTGGATATTCATCAGCACCGAAGCGTCGCCGCTGACGCAGACCACCAGCTTGTTGGGATGCGCAATCTGCGCCCCGATGGCCGCCGGCAGGCCATAGCCCATGGTGCCGGCGCCGCCCGAGGTCAGCCAACGTTGCGGGCGCTCGAAGCGCAGATGCTGGGCGGCCCACATCTGGTGCTGCCCCACATCGGTGGAGACGATGGCATCGCGCCCGGCCAGTGCGGCCTGCAGGCGGCTCATCAGGGCCTGGGGCAGGATGCGATCGCGCTCGTCATCGAAGCTCAGGCTGTGCTGGGCACGCCAACGCTCGATGCGCGCCCACCATGGGCCGAGGTCCGGCGCGGCCACCCTGCCCGCCAGCAAGGCACGCAGGCTGGGCAGGCAATCACCGCGCAAGGCAACGTCGGCGCGCACCACCTTGTGGATGGAGCGCGGGTCGATGTCGAGGTGGATCACCTTGGCGCCGGGGCAGAAACCGTCCAGCCGGCCGGTCACCCGATCATCGAAACGCGCGCCCACGCACACCACCAGGTCGGCATGGTGCATGGCCAGGTTGGCCTCCAGCGTGCCATGCATACCCAGCATGCCCAGGAATTGCGGGTCCGAGGCCGGGAAGGCGCCCAGCCCCAGCAAGGTGAGCGTGCAGGGCGCGCCGCTGCGGCGCACCAGCTGCGTGAACAGCTCGCAGGCGGCCGGGCCGGCATTGATGAGCCCGCCGCCGCCGTAGAACACCGGGCGCCGGGCCTGGCGCAGCAGCGCCAGCGCGGCGTCGATCGAGTCCCCCGCAGGCGGCTCTTCGGGCATCGCACCATGCACGGGCAGGGCTACCTGCGGCCGCAGCAGCGGCGCCAGCTGCACGTCCTTGGGCAGGTCCACCAGCACCGGGCCGGGCCGCCCGCCCATGGCGCGCGCGCAGGCCTCGGCAACGACGGCCGCCACATCATCGGCGGCGCGCACCTGGGCATTCCATTTGGTCACCGGCCTGGAGATGCCCAGGGCATCGCATTCCTGGAAGGCGTCGGTGCCGATGGCGCTGGTCGCCACCTGCCCGCTGACGCACAGCACCGGCACCGAATCGCACAGCGCATCCAGCAGCCCGGTGGTGGTGTTGCTCATGCCCGGCCCCGAGGTCACGAACACCACGCCCAGCCGGCCGGTGCTGCGCGCATAGCCCTCGGCCGCATGCACGGCAGCCTGTTCGTGCCGCACCAGCACATGGCGCAGGCGCGGCTCGCCATGCAAGGCGTCATAGAGCGGCAGCACGGCGCCGCCGGGGTAGCCAAAAACGGTATCGACGCCCAGGGCCAGCAGGGTGGCGATGAGCGATTGGGCGCCATTGCAGGGCGTAGCGTGAGTAGCAGACATGCCCGAGACTTTGCCGCAATCGCCCCAGCAAAGGCTGCTATTCTTCCGTTGGAATTCGCTGAATTCAGCAAATCATTCTGCGCAACGCGCAAACCACAGCATGACCCTGGACAAATTCGACATCGCCATCCTGAGCGCCCTGCAGCAGGACGCGCGCATGAGCCTGCAGCAACTCAGCGAATTGGTGGGCCTGACCAGCTCACCCTGCTGGACGCGCATCAAGCGCATGGAGGCGGCCGGGGTGATCGAGGGCTATTCGGTGCGCGTGAACCCGGCCCTGATCGGGCTGGGCGACACGGTGATCGTGCAGGTGACGCTGGAGAGCCATTCGGACGAGGCCTTGTTCGAATTCGGCCGTGCCCTCGAGCAGATCCCCGAGGTGCTGGAAGCCTTCCTGGTCTCGGGCGACTACGACTACTACGTGCGCATCGCGGTGGCGGACACGCGCGACTACGAGCGCCTGCTGCGCGAACGCCTCTACAAGATTCCCGGCATCCGGCACAGCAAGTCCAGCTTCGTGCTGCGGCAGCTGAAGCAGAGCCAGCTGCCGCTCAGGCGCTGACGCGCCGGCGTCTCAGGCCTGCAGCTTGTGCTGCTTCTTGGCCTTGGCGCTCAGCTTGCTGCTGTGCTTGGCGTGCGCGGCCAGCGTCTTCTTGGCGCCCTTCTTGGCAGCCTTCTTGGCCTTCTTGGTCTTGTGCTTCACCGCCGCCTTGGCAGTAGCAGCTGGCGCAGCTGGTGCGGCGGTCTCGGTCACCGCCTGGCCCAGCACTGCGGGCGCGGGCGGCTGCACCACCGGGGTGGCCGTCTGGGCAAAGCTGGCGGTGGCGAACAAGGCGGCCAGGGCCAGGCCCAGCATTGATTTCTTCATGTCGGAACTCCAAAAGGGGGCGCCGCAGAACTGCAGCAACAGCGCCAGTCTAGCGCCAGCCGGCGCGTGCCGAGCGGTGCAAGATCAAGTGAACTCGCGTTCGCGCATCCACTTGGTCGCCACCCACTTCTCGCCCGCCAGCACGGGCGAACCGCCGTGCAGGGTCAGGGTCGAGGGGTGCGCGCGCTCGTAGCTGAAGAACACCGCATTACCCTTGATGGGTGCCACGTCCAGCTTGATGTCGGGGAACACCGTCGAGCCGCCCTGCTCCGGCGTGTTGAGGTACATCACCAGGGTGCCGACGCGCTGGCCGCCACGCGCCAGGATCGCCGGCGTGCTGGCATGGGTGGGATCGAAGTAGTCGTAATGCGGCAGGTACTCGGCTCCGGCGCGGTAATGCAGCACCTGCAAACCCTCGCCGTTCTCCACCGGCCAGTGCAGCAGCTCGGCGATGCGCGCCTCCACGCGGGCGCAGATCTCGTTCTCGGCGCGCTCGAAGAACATGCCCTCGCTGGTGCGGGCCGCGTTGATCTCGCTGCCATCCTTGTCGTTGGCCACGGTCTCGGAACGCGCCAGCCGCCGGGTGGCGGCCGCCACCATCGCATCGCATTCCTCATGCGACAGCAGGCCGCCGAACACCACCACGCGCGGATGCTCGACGCGCAGCAGCACCTGCACGCGTCGGTCGCTCAGCTGGATCTCGGCCGGCGAGCGGTGCAGATCGGGCTCGGGCACCGGCGACGGCGGCGGCAGTTCGGGGGAGGCGCCGTCCAGGGTCTCGGCGAGGGCCTGCTGGGCCACGCTCTGCGACCAGCCGCTGGCGCACATCGACTGCAGAATCGTCTCGCGCGAGGTGCCCGCCTGGGCATGGTCCTGAATCCAGCGACGCAGTTCGCCGGTAATGGTTTGCGTACTCATGGGCGAACATTCTGCCCAAAGCGCCCGCTACTCGACGCGGCGCCGGAACAACAATCGCTCGGGCGTGGACTGCCCGGCATCGAAACGGTAGCCGTCGGCCGCAAAGGCGCTCAGGCCCTCGGGCCGATCGATGCGCTCGGTGATCGCATAGCGCGCCATCAGCCCGCGCGCACGCTTGGCAAAAAAGCTGATGACCTTGTACTTGCCGTTCTTCCAGTCCTCGAACTGGCACTCGATCACGCGCGGCTTCAGGCTCCGCCGGTCGGCCGCCTTGAAGTATTCCTGCGAGGCCAGGTTGACGATCACCGGCACCTTCTCGGCGGCGGCGCGCTGGTTCAGATGCTCGGCCAGGCGCTCGCCCCAGTAGGCGTAGAGATTGCGGCCCCGCGGGTTGGCAAGACCTGTCCCCATCTCCAGCCGGTAGGGCTGCATCAGGTCGAGCGGACGCAGCACGCCGTAGAGGCCCGAGAGGATGGCCAGGTGCTGCTGGGCCCAGCGCAGATCCGCAGCGCTGAGGCTGCGCGCCTGCAGGCCGTCGTAGACATCGCCGTTGAAGGCAAGCACGCAGGGCTTGCTGTTGGCGGGCGTGAACGCCGGCGTCCAGGCCGCGTAACGCGCCACGTTCAGCTCCGCGAGCGCCTGCGACAACTCCATCAACTCGCCCACCTCGGCCGCACTCTTGGGACGCAGCAGATCGATCAAGGCCTGGGCCTCGGGCACGAATTGCGGCTGGGTCGCCAGCTTGGCGATGGCCGCGGGCACCGGGGTTTCGTAATCGAGCGACTTGGCGGGAGAAAGCAGATAGAGCATGGGCG
>NZ_JBYTBE010000017.1:90407-105502 GCF_058788955.1 Roseateles sp. FW301-B2 | reverse complement strand
CCCTATGGCCCCGCTTGCGCCCCGCCCTGCTGGCCTTGTGCCTGGGGGCGTGCTGGCAGCTTGCCCCGGCCAACCCGGCGCGCGAGCTGACCGCCTGTATCTCCGACCTGGCGTTCGCGCCGGTGAGCTACCCGGATCGCGAAGGCCGGCACCAGTACCTGCTGCGCGAGGCAGCGGAGCGCCTGGGGCTGCGCATACGCTTTGCGGTGGAACCGCGCCAGCGCTGCGTGGAGAGCGTGGCCGCCGGGCGCTACGACTGGCTGGCAGCGGCCGTCGACACGCCCAGCCTGCGTGCGCGGCTGGCCTACCCGATGCACGGCCAGCAGGTGGACGTGCGCCGCGCCCTGACGCAGCTGCAGGTGGTCTTCCTCGCGCCGGTGGGTGGCACGGCCAGCTGGGATGGGCAGCGCCTCAGCGGGCTGCGCGGCCCGCTGCTCTACCGCAATGGCCATCTGGCGGCGCGGGACTGGGCCGCCGAGCGGGGCGTCGAGGCCTTTGCCTCGGTCGCCACCGTGAACATGGCGCGCATGCTGCTGGCCGGCCGTGCCGGACTGGCCATGCTGCCCGGCAACGAGGCCGACGCGCTGCTGACCCAGCCCGAGTTTGCCGGGCGCCTGCAGCGCCTGCAGCCGCCCGTGTTCGAGGCGGTATTGTTCGCGGTGGCGAGCCCCGCCTATCTCCAGACGCACCGGGACGAGGCCGAGGCGCTCTGGACGGCGATGTCACAGCAGCGCCAGTCGGCGGAGTTCCGCCGCATCGAGCGCCGCTTCGACTGAAGCCGCCTCAGAAGGGTTTCTTCGTCAGCTTCTTGTCGCCATGGCCCAGGAACAGCGCCAGCGAGAGGTGCTGGACGATGTTGCCGTAGGGCGGATAGAACAGCGAGATCGGGAAGAAGCGGTGGCGCTTGAACACCGTGCGCGCATGCGAGAGCTCGCGGAAGCCCTCCTCGCCGTGGTAGTTGCCCATGCCCGAGTTGCCCACGCCGCCGAAGGGCGCGTCGTGGTTCACCACATGCCAGGCCCAGTCGTTGATAGTGACGCCGCCCGAGTGGGTGCGCGCCAGCAGCTCGCCGCGCGCCTTCACGTCATGGCTGAAGGCATAGAGGGCCAACGGCCGCGGGCGGTTCTGGATGTATTCGATCGCCTCGTCCAGGCTGTCGTAGGGCACGATGGGCAGGATGGGGCCGAAGATCTCCTCGCGCATCAGCGCCATCTCGGCGCTCACGCCGGTGACGATGTGCAGGGGCTGCTGGCGGCCCTGGCCATCCAGGGCACCGCAGACATCGATGCCGGCGCCCTTGGCGCGGGCATCGTCGAGCAGGCCCTCGATGCGCGCCGCATGGCGCTCGCTGGCGATCGCGGTGTAGTCGCTGCTGCCGGCGGTCTGGCCCTTGTAGAGAGCGGCAAAGCTCTTCTTCAGCTCCAGCACGAAGGCGCCGACCTTGGCGCGCGGCACCAGGGCGTAATCGGGCGCCACGCAGACCTGGCCGCAGTTGACGCCCTTGCCATGCGCGATGCGGTAGGCGGCATCGGCGATCGAGTAATCGTTCAGCACCACCGCCGGCGACTTGCCGCCCAGCTCCAGCGTCACCGGGGTCAGGTTTTGCGCCGCCTGCGCCATCACCAGCTTTCCCACCGCGGGCGAGCCGGTGAAGACGATGTGGTTGAAGGGCAGCGAGCTGAAGGCATTCGGGTCGGCCAGCTCGGCGCCGATCAGGGCCACATGGTCCTCGTCGAACACCTCGGCCAGCATGGCCTTGAGCGTGGCATTGGTGGCCGGGGTGGTCTCGGGCATCTTGATCATGACGCGGTTGCCGGCCGCCAGCGCCGTCACCAGCGGGCCCAGCGAGAGGTAGACCGGGAAGTTCCAGGTCGCGATCACGCCCACCACGCCCTTGGGCTGGTATTCCACCTTGAGGCTGTTGCTGGCGAACAGCAGCTCGGGCCAGCGCTTGCTGGCCCTCATCCAGCGGCCCAGATGGGTGATGGCGTGGTTGGCCTCCAGCGTGGTGGTCAGCAGGTCCAGCATCTTGGTCTCGGCCGGCGCGCGCTGGCCGAAGTCCTGCGCGATCGCCTCGCAGAGCAGGTCCTGGTAGCGGCTCAGCTGGCGCTTGAGCGCCTTCAGATGCTCGCGGCGCTGCGCCGCGCTGGGATTCGTGTGCTTCAGAAAAGCCTGCTGCTGGCGGGCGAACAGGTCGGCCACCTGCAGGGCCGCGATGTCGTGTCGGTCGTTCATGCGCGTCTCCGGGATCAATGTTTCTTGGCCAGCTTGTGCGCCTTGGCCCAGACGATGGCCCAGGTGATGGCGAACGAGACCAGCATGGCGGTGAGGCTCAGCTGGCTGGCTTCGCCCGCGATGTCCCAGCCCATCAGCCAGGTGTAGATGGGCGTGGGCATGCGGTGTTCGTCGTAGGCCGGGGCGATGCCCAGAGCGGCGATGCCGCAGGCGAGCGCGAAGCGCGGCCCGTCCCTGAACCAGAGCGCGCCGAAGTGGTGGAACAGCTTGCCCAGCAGGATGAAGGGCAGGCCCAGCACCAGCAGCAGCGGGTTCATCAGCAGCGTGATGACGAGGTAGACGAGGAATTCTTGGAAGTCCATGAGAAGCTCCTGCTTAGTTGCCGGCGTCCGGATAGAGGCAGATAAAGGAGGCGCGGCCGCCCTCGATGCCATAGGCCGGCAGGTTCGACGAGGACGAGCAGATGCCGCCGTCCTTGGCGAACACCAGATCGCGCAGCCAGGTCACCCGCGTCGGCATCGGGTAGCTGGCGAACTGCTTGGCCTTGGGGTCGAAGCGGAAGATGCGGTCCGACATGTTCGAGGTGATCCAGACCTCCTGGGTCTTGGGATGCACGGCCAGCGCATAGGGCACCTCGTACTCGTTGTGCGCCAGCAGCGGCAGCTTGAAGGTCTCGAAGGTCTTGCTGCGGGTGTCGAACTTCATCACGCCCGACTCGTCGAAGGCCGGAATCCAGAGGTTGCCGCTGGCATCAAAGCGCAGCCGGCGCGGGCCCTTCAGCGGCGTGTCGAACTCCTGCACCTGCAGGGTCTTGGGGTCGATGCGGCCGATCTTGTGGGCATAGAGCTTGGCGTACCAGATCGAGCCGTCGACCGGGTTGACGTCGATGCCATAGGGGAAGGCAAAGGCCTCGCGGCCCTGGTTGGCCCAGCGATGGTGCGACACGCCCATCTGCAGGTTCTTCTCGGGGAACCAGGCGGCGATCTTCAGCACATAGGGGAAGAAGATGTCCGACACGCCGCGCCAGAAGCCGTTGTGCGGCAACGAGAGGATGGTGAACTTCTCGGTCTTGGGGTCGAAGCGGCCGACCTCGTTGGAGGCCACGATGGTGAACCAGACGATGCCCTCCTTGTCGATGCGCACGGTGTGCGGATAGAGGTGGGTGCGCCCCATCTCGTAGAGCTTGATGGCCTTGGTGACCGGATCGAAGGAACCCAGGCTGGACGAGAGCGCGTTGGTGAACCAGAAGCGCCCGTCCTTGGCCTGGGCCATCGAATGCGGACCATGCTTGCCGGTGAACACGCCGATCGGCAGTTGCACGCCGGCGAAGACGCCGCCCTTGGGCAGGTCGACGTCGGGCAGCTTGTGCTCGCGGACCTTGCCGCTGGCGCGGTCCAGCTCCCAGATCACGTCGTGGCCCTCGTCGACGCCGTAGAGCCGCTCGTCCTCGCCGACATCGGCGTCGTGGATGAAGCTCATGCCATCGCCCACCACCCATTCCTTCACCTTGGCCTTGGCCAGGCCGGCGTGGAACAGATGGGTCTGCACGGCGGCCACCGGCTTGCCGTCGAAGCCCTGGGCCAGCACCTTGGTGATGTCCTTGGCCTCCCTGGGCGTGAGCATGCCGAAGTAGCCCTCCATGCGCTTGACCGTCTCGGCCCAGGCCTTCGGGTCCTTGGGTGCGCGCGTCAGCTCATTGCCCATCTGGTGGCAGTAATTGCACTGGCTGATGAAGGCCGAGCGGCTGTCCACGCTCTGCCAGGGCAGCTTGGTGAGCTGGGCCGAGGCACTCAGGCTGGCCGAGAGTTCGGCCGCGACGCCATGGCGCGCCAGCGCGAACACCTGCTTGAGTTCGGCCGGGCCGGCCGGCAGGTCCAGCGCCAGGCTCTCGTCCTTGTAATAGGGCGCACGCGCGCGCAGATTGACCTTGCCGCTGAAGTCCACCGTCAGCGCGTAGCGGCCCTGCTCGTCGGTGTAGACGGTGTCGCGGCGCTCCTGCTTGGCGTCGATGGCGGTGACCATGACGCCCGCCAGGGGCTTGCCCTCGCTCGTCACCGTGCCGCTGAGGGTGGCCGCCTGCGCTTGCGCCAGCAGCAGCGCGCTCAGGCTCAGTTTCAGGCTCAGGCCTATGCTTGTCTTCATACCGTTGCTCCTTGCAGCAGGTGATCCTGGAACTGCTCGCGCAGCTTGTTCTTCTGCATCTTGCCGGTGGCACCGAGCGGAATCGCGTCGACGAAAAGCACGTCGTCGGGGGTCCACCATTTGGCGATGCGGCCCTCGTAGTGCCGCAGCAGCTCCTGCTTGCTGAGCGCGGCGCCGGGCTTCTTCACCACCACCAGCAGCGGGCGCTCGTCCCACTTGGCATGCCTGGCGGCGATGCAGGCGGCCATCGCCACGGCCGGATGCGACATGGCGATGTTCTCCAGGTCGATCGAACCGATCCATTCGCCGCCGCTCTTGATCACGTCCTTGGCGCGGTCGGTGATCTGCATGAAGCCCTGGGCGTCGATATGGGCCACATCGCCGGTGGGGAACCAGCCGTCCAGCAGCGCATCGCCACCCTCGCCCTTCAGATACTGGCTCAGCACCCAGGGGCCGCGCACCAGCAGCTCGCCGCTGCTCTTGCCGTCCCAGGGCAGCTCGGCACCGTCCTCGCCCACCACCTTCATGTCCACGCCGAAGATGGCGCGGCCCTGCTTGGCCTGCACCGCATAGCGCTGCTCGGCATCCAGCTGCTGCTGCGCGGGCTTGAGGGTGCAGACCGTGCCCAGCGGGCTCAGCTCGGTCATGCCCCAGGCATGCAGCACCTCGACGCCGTACTTTTCCTGGAAGCTGCGCAGCATCGCCGGCGGGCAGGAGGAGCCGCCGATGACGGTGCGGCGCATCGTGCTGAACTGCAGCTGCTGCGCCTCCACATGGGCCAGCAGGCCCTGCCAGACCGTGGGCACGCCGGCCGAGACGGTGACGCGCTCGGCCTCGAACAGCTCGTGCAGGCTCTTGCCGTCCAGGCCCGGGCCGGGGAACACCAGCTTGGCGCCCACCATGCAGGCCACATAGGGCAGGCCCCAGGCGTTGACGTGGAACATCGGCACCACCGGCAGGATGACGTCGCGCGCCGAGCAGTTCAGCGCATCGGGCAGGGCCGCGGCATAGGTGTGCAGCACGGTGGAGCGATGGCTGTAGAGCACGCCCTTGGGATTGCCCGTGGTGCCGCTGGTGTAGCAGAGGCTGGAGGCGCGGTTCTCGTCGAAGACCGGCCAGGCGTAATCATCGTCTTGCGCCTCGACCAGCTCCTCATAGCACAGCAGGTTCGCGATCTTGCTGTCGGCAGGCATGTGGGCGCGATCGCTCATCAGCACGAAATGCCGCACCCCGGGCAACTGGCCGGCCACCGCCTCCACCAGCGGCAGAAAGCTCAGGTCGAAGCACAGCACCTGGTCCTCGGCATGGGCGGCGATCCAGGCCAGCTGCTCGGGATGCAGGCGCGGATTCAGGGTGTGCAGCACCGCGCCGCTGCCCGAGACCGCGTAATACAGCTCCATATGGCGGTAGGTGTTCCAGGCCAGCGTGCCGACGCGCGCGCCCTCCCCCACGCCCAGCGCTCGCATGGCCTTGGCGAGGCGGCGCGCACGCGCGGCCAGGTCCTTGAAGCGATAGCGATGGATGTCGCCCTCGCAGCGGCGGCTGACGATCTCCTGCTCGGCGTGATGCCGCTCGGCATGGCGCAGCAGGGATGAGATCAGCAGCGGCTGCTGCATCATGAGTCCGTTCATATCAAGCGGCTTTCTTGCGGATGTGTTGATCGTTCAGAAGGAAATGCGAGAGCGCCGGGATCAGCACCAGGGCGCCGACCATGTTCCAGACGAACATGAAGGTCAGCAGCACGCCCATATCGGCCTGGAACTTGATCGGCGAGAAGGCCCAGGTGATGACGCCGGCGGCCAGGGTCACGCCCACCAGCGCGACCACGCGGCCGGTGAACAGCACCGCGTCGCCATAGGCCTCGGCCAGCGTGAGCCCGCGGCGCTGGCCGGCCAGCTGCACCGAGAGCAGGTAGAGCGCGTAGTCCACGCCTATGCCCACACCCAGCGCGATCACCGGCAGCGTCGCCACCTTCACGCCCATGCCCAGCCACACCATCAGGGCCTCGCAGAGGATGGAGGTCAGCACCAGGGGCAGCACCGCCACCACGGTGGCGCGCCAGCTGCGGAAGGTGATCAGGCACAGCGCGATCACCGCCGCATAGACGTACAGCAGCATGGTGGTATTGGCCTGCTTCACGACGATGTTGGTGGCGGCCTCGATGCCGGCGCCGCCGGCGGCCGGCAGCAGCTGCAGCTTGGCCGCATCGGTGGGATGTTCGGCAATGAAACGCTCCACCGTGGCCAGCACGCTCGAGAGCGTGGCGGCCTTGTGGTCGGACAGAAAGGCCACCAGCGGCATCACCGAGCATTCGGTGTTGAACATATCGGGGTTGTTGACGCTGGCCTGCTGGGCGCCGTAGTTCAGCACGTCCTGGTTGCGGCTGATGGTGAGCCACTTCGGGTTGCCCTCGAAGCTGCCGGCGGTGATCTGGCGCACCACGTCCTGCAGACCCAGGGTCATGCGCACCTCGGGCAGCTGCTGCAGCTCCCAGGCGAGCTGATCGACATGCTCCAGCGTCTCGTACTTGAGGCAGCCCTCGGGCGGCGTCTTCACGATCACCGCGAACACATCGCTGGAGAGCGCGTAATGCCCGCTCACATAGGCGTTGTCGCGGTTGTAGCGCGACTGCGGGCGCAACTCGGGCGCACCGGGGTCGAGGTCGCCGATCTGCAGGCGCTGGCTCACCACGAAGCCGGCCACGCCCAGCGCCAGCGCCACCAGCACGGTGACGCTGGCCCAGCTGCGGCGCTCGGCGAAATGGTCGAGGAACACCCACAGGCCGCGGTGGCCGGCAAGCTGGCGCTGCTCCAGCTCCAGCGTGCGGCGTGCCGCGCGTGCGCCGACGCCGACGAAGCTCAAGAGCACCGGCAGCAGCAGCAGATTGGTGAACACCAGCACCGCCACGCCGATGCTGGCGGCCAGCGCCAGTTCGCGTATCACCGGAATCGGGATCAGCACCAGCACCGCGAAGCCCACCGCATCGGCCAGCAGCGCGGTGACGCCGGCCAGGAAGAGGCGGCGGAAGGTGTAGCGCGCGGCCACCAGGCGGTGCGTGCCGCGCGCGATGTCCTGCATGATGCCGTTCATCTTCTGCGCGCCATGGCTCACGCCGATGGCGAACACCAGAAAGGGCACCAGCATCGAATAGGGGTCCAGCTCCAGGCCGAACAGCGCCAGCAGGCCGATCTGCCAGACCACCGCGATCAGCGAGCAGGCCAGCACCAGGGCGGTGGAGCGCGCGCAGCGCGTGTAGCCGTAGAGCAGTGCTCCGGCGATGACGATGGCGATGCCGAAGTACAGCGCCACCTGCACGAGGCCGTCGAGCAGGTCGCCGACGATCTTGGCGAAACCGATGATGTGGACCTTGAGCCCCTGGGCCTCGTATTTGGCGCGCAGTTGGTCGAGGTCGTGGCCCAGCTGCCAGTAGTTGATGCGGCTGCCGTCGGGCCGGCGCTCCAGCAGGGGCAGCACGATGGCGCTGCTCTTCAGGTCGTTGGAGACCAGGCTGCCGACCAGGTTGGCACGCGAGACGTTCAGGCGCAGCTGCTCGATGCTGGCCGGCGAGCCGTCGAAGCCATCGGGCATCACCGCGCCGCCGTTGAAGCCCTCCTCGGTCACCTCGGTCCAGCGCACCGCCGGCATCCAGATCGACTTGACCCAGGCGCGGTCCACGCCGGCGCTCAGAAACAGCTCGTCGTTGAGGTGCTTGAGCGCGTCCAGGTACTTGGCGTCGAACACCGTGCCATTGCCCAGGCCGGGGTTCTCGACCACGATGCGCAGCTGGTTGCCCATGCCGCGCAGCTCCTGGCGGTGCTGCAGGAAGTTCTGGATATAGGGATGACCGGTGGGGATCATCTTCTCGAAGCTGGCGTTGAGCGTCACGCGCGTGCACATGAAGCCCAGCAGCAGGGTCGCCAGCGCGCACAGCAGCAGCATGCTGCGGCGGCGGTTGAACACCGCACGCTCCAGCCAGTTGCCGGAATGGCGCGGGAAGTCGGCCAGGTCATGGATGACCGGCATTTCGGTGGAGGTGGTGCTGATCGCCATCTTGTATGTTCAGTCTTTGGGCAGCGGCAGGCTGCGCAGGCCGCGTGCGCCGCCCAGCAGCAGCCGCGTGGGCGTGGCGGCCAGGGCCGCCAGTGGCAGGGTCTCGGGCAAGGCCACGCGCCGGAAGCTCTGCGCGCCGTCGCGGCTCAGCGCCACGCTGCCGGTCTGGTCGGCCAGCCAGAGTTCCTGCGCGGCGCCGCGGCTCGCCGCAGTGATGCTGGCCTGCAGCGGGGTGTCGAGGCGGGTCCAGGTCTTGCCCGCGTCGCGCGTGGCATGGGCATGGCCGCGCATGCCGTAGGCGATCAGCGTGTCGCCGGCATCGAGCAGGCCGAAGAAGCTGCCCTGGTAGCCGCCGTCCAGCGCCACGAAGCGCTGCTGCGCGGCATCCAGCCTGAGCAGCAGGCCGGCCTCGCCGGCGATGTAGAGGCTGCCGCGATGCGGGCGGATGGCATAGAGGTTGAGCAGGCGCGGGTTGTCCGTGCGTTCGAACCAGGGGGTCCAGGTCTTGCCCGCGTCGGCGGTGTGCAGGATCAGGTTGTAGGCGCCCACCACGAAGCCCTCGCTGGCGCTGCTGAAGAACAGATCGAGCAAGGGCTTGTCGGGCCCCGCCTCGGCATTGCGCTGCGCCTCGGCCAGCAGGCGTTCACGCGCCTCGGAGGCCGGCAGGGATTGCAGATGCGCGAGCAAGAGGCTGTTGGCCTGGCGGCCGTCGAGCTTGAGGCTCCAGCTGGCGCCGCCATCGCTGCTCGCCAGCACCACGCCGTCGTGGCCCACCGCATAGCCCTGCTTCGCATCGACGAACTGCAGCGCGGTGAGATCGGAGGCGACCGGCACGCGCGCCTGGGTCCAGCCCTGGCCGCCATCGTCGGAATAGGCGATATGGCCGCGCTGGCCCACCGCCACCAGGCGCTGCGGGCCGGCCGCAGCGATCGCGGTGACGAGGCGCTGGCTCAGCAGCGCCGTGGGGCGCGCCGGGCGCGCCAGCGGGTCGGCCTGGGCGGCGGGCTGCAGGGCCAGCAGCAGGGCGGCGAGTATCAGGGTTTGTTTATGCATGGCAATAGGTGGGGCGCAACCGGCAAGGTAGGTATTTCAGGAAGGAGACACCGGCCGCGCCCCGAAACCATCAGCGAATGCCGGCGCCGGCGAGCGCCTCGCTGGACCACTGCCCCGCGGGCAGCGCGTCGATGAACTTCATGCCCACCTTGTAGGCACCCAGCAGGCCGGAGACGTTGTAGCCACCGCCGACGAAGTCGTAGAACACCTGGGCCGAGGCCGAGGGGCTGGGCAGGTCGTAGCCGGGGGTCATGAAGGCGAAGCCGGAGCGGTAGAGCTGGCCGCGCGCGTCGTACTGGTCGGAGGCGATCGCGAACCAGCTGTCCTCGTCGATGTAGAAGTTGCGCTTGGCGTAGATGTGGCGCTTGCCTTCCTTGAGCGTGGCCTCGACCACCCAGACGCGGTGCAGCTCCCAGCGCACATGGTCGGGGTTCAGGTGGCCCGGCGTGGTGGCGGCATAGGGGTCGGCCGCGTAGGTGAGCTTGTAGTTGTTGTAGGGCACCAGCATCTCGCGCTTGCCGACCAGCTTCCAGTCGTAGCGGTCCAGCGCGCCGTTGAAGACCCAGGCGTCGTCATAGGTCGAGGCACCGGCGGCGCCGGGGTTGGGCGTGTCGTAGGCGATGTCGGGTGCGAGCTTGACGCGGCGCTGGCCGGGCAGGTATTGCCAGGCCTTGCGGTTGTTCTTCATCGGGTTGATGTAGTCCTGCGCCAGCACGCCCTCGCCGGCCCGGCGCGCCGGTGCGGTGTAGGCGATCTTGGTGCGGAAGTAGACGTCGCTGTCGGCCGACACCGCGCTGCGCTTGGGGTCGTAGAAGGGATATTCGACATTGATCTGGCCGCTGGTGGCCAGCACCGCCTTGCCCGAGGAGTCGACGTTGATCGAGTCGTACTGCGTGTAGTAGCTGTGGCCGTTGAAGCGCAGCAGATGGTTCCACATCACCTCCTGCCCGGTCTTGGGGATGGGGAACGGGATGCCGGCGTAGGTGCCCTCCACGCCCAGGCCGCCGTCGGTGGTCTTCACCGAGGTGGCGTTCTTGATCGTGTTGTCGATCACGTACTTGGGATAGGCGGCGCTGCGGTGCGAGGGATAGACGTCGATGCGCATGTCGGGAAAGCGCTTCAGCAACTCCCTGGCGCCCGCGGTCAGCTTGGCCTCGTGCTTGGCGGCATCGCCGGCCTTGATCGAATACAGCGGCTTCTCGGCCGCGAAGGGGTCGGGGCGCAGGCCCGAGCCCTTCTGGTAGCCGGCCGGCAGCGCGGTAAGGCCGCCGGTGTAGTCGGGGATGCTCTTGTCGGCGTTGCCGGCCATCTCGGCGCCCATGGGCGTGAGGCTTGCGCCCAGCTTCTTGGCCTCGTCGGCGCTCACGGCGGCCTGGGCCTGGGCGGCGGCCAGCGCCAGCACGGCGCCGGCGATCAGATGCAGATTCGTCTTCTTGCTCATGGCTTGTCTCTCAGAAGGTGGTCTTGAAGGTCAGCAGCACATGGCCGCGATCGGACAGCAGGGCCGGCGTGCCGTTGGGCACGTTCATGGCGCCGTTGGCCAGCTGGCTGTAGTCGCCATAGAAGCCCACATAGCGCAGCGCCAGGTTGTATTTGCCCTGGATGTCGGCGGCCAGGCCCAGCGAGAAGGAGCCCGAGTCCTTGTTGCCGCCCGACACCACGGCCGAGTTGCCCTTGATGCCGGCCGACCAGGACAGCGGCAGGCTCAGGTCCACGCTGGGCAAGACCTGGTACCAGGTGGGCACGAAGTTGATGCCCAGGCCGACAAAGTTCTTGCTGGCCGCGTCGATATTGGCCGGGTTGGACGCATAGGCCGCGCCACCCTTGAAGACGGCGGCGTTCTGGGTCACCTTGGTCCAGGTGTTGTAGACCGCCTCGGCCTGCCAGATCGCGCTGTCGAACAGCGCCGTCTTGGGCAGGGAGCCGATCAGCGCCAGCACGCCATGCACGGTGTTGCCGCGCGCGCCGGGGGCATCGTCGGTGACCGCCGTGCTGGCCAATTGGCCGGCGGCCGGGTTGGCGATCTTGGCCGGCAGCAGGGTCACCGGCGCGCTCTGCAGCGGCATGTTGCGGCGGTAGCTCAGCTCGGCGCCGACGCTCACGCCCGCGATATTGCGCGACAGGCTGAGGCCCAGGATGTCGATGTCGCGGCCGTAGTAGGCGCGGTACTGGCCGATCTGACCCGACAGGATCTGCGGCACCGTGGCGGCGGCCGGGTTCACATAGCAGGTGGTGGGCGCCAGGGCCGTGAAGCCCAGCGCGCCGCAGGTGGCGGCGGGCAAGGCGGCCACCGCCGGCGCCACGCTCAGCTGCGGCTGGATGTCGGCGGTGCGGCGCAGGTAGAGGCCGGCCGTGCCGTCCAGCCACTCGGGGCTCCAGCGCGCCATCAGGCCCCAGTCACCGGTCTTCTTGGGCGTGCCCATGGCGCCCTGCAGCATGCGCTGGTTGGGGCCCACCACCAGGCTGTCGCCGCCCTTGAGCAGGCCGTCGTTGACGGTCAGGAAGGTGCCGGCCTCGGGGTAGCGCGCCGCCTCCCAATCGAAGAAGGTCTGCGCCGCCAGCGTCAGCTCGGGCGTGGCCACCAGCTGCGCGCTGAGCGAGTTGCGCGGCCGGAACAGCTCCTTGATCTCGATGCCCGGCGTGGCCAGGGCCTTCCACAGGTCCAGCGAATACTGGCCGTAGGAGATGCCGTGGATGGCGCCACCGCCCAGCAGGCTCTCGCCCCAGTAGACGGTGTGGCGGCCGGCGCGCAGCGTCAGCGGCATGTCGGCCACATCGGCGTTGGCGAACACGAAGGCATCCAAGAATTCGCCCGAGGCGCCCTTGGCAAAGCGGCTGGCATAGGGCGAGAGCGCGCCGGCCACCGGCTTGCCGCCCACCAGGGTGTTGGCGGTGGCGGTGGAGCTGCCGTCCAGGCTGCGGTAGGCGGCGTCGTACCAGCCGGCGGCGCTGAGGCGCGCGCCGAAGCGCTTGTTCCACACCAGATCGGCCTCGCTCAGCAGATCCAGACGGTTGGCCACCAGCTTGCCCTTGGCGAAGTTGCGGTCGCCGTCGTCCTGGTTGGGGTTGCCAAGAATGGCGGCATCCTGCGGCTCGACACGGCTGCCGAGGTTGTAGCGCAGCGTGGTGTCCCAGCGCAGCACCAGATCGGCGTTGCCGGTGTCGATTTCAAAGGCATGCAGCGTGCCGCTGGCGAACAGGGCCGCCGCGGCAAGGCCGAGCGCGGTCACGCGCATCTGGGCTGGACGATTCATCGGTTTGTCTCCTGGACTTTTATGGATGTGGAGGGAGGAGGAAAAGGTCGGGCTCAGTGGCAGGCACTGATGTCCATGGGCTCGACGCCGGCATGCGCGCAATAAGCGAGGTAGCGCTGCATCACCGTCTTCCAGTTCTCGACCGCGAGCACTTGGCCGTGCTCGTCAAGAAAGGACAGATCGCCGGCTATGACGTTGAAGGTGAGGGTCTCGCCCGCGTGGCCCAGCGCCTCGGGCGTGTGGATGGCGGCGGCGGTCTCGAACACGACGCTGCCGGGGCCGGCAATCCAGTCGTGCTCGCGGTATTTCCAGCGGCCGCTGACGGTGAAGACGATCAGCGCGCCCGAGTGATGGTGGCGCGGCAGGTTCAGACCGGCCGGCGCGCGCAGCAGCAGAATCATCTCGCCGCGCACCGGATCGACGCGAAACACCTTCAGCTGCACGCCTTCCGAATAGGGCGTGAAGGGCAGCCAGGGCAACGACTCATCGTCGATGACCGAGGTGCTGATCTGCTGAAAATACATCGCGGGCTCCAGCGGCTTGGGGTGCTCGCATGGTCGCGACTCGGCCCTCCGGCAGCGATGTCTGGGCCCGCCAGGTGGCAGTCAGTTTCCGCCAGGGAGTGTTTGCCCTAGGAGGCCGCCCGGGGCCAATTTGGAGCGCTCACACTAGGAATTGCGCCCCTCTTGGGTATCCCTCTCTAGAACTCGCCGCCCATACTGCAGGCGAACCATCCAACCAATCAACTACCCGCAGCGAGGCCACCCCATGCGCAACCCCACCCTGACCCGCGTCACCCTCAACACCGTCGAGCATTGCCGCATCGCCGCCAAGCAGTTCGTGCTGGCCTACCGCCTGGGCAGCCAGCGCGTCATCGGCAAGCTGGACGGCGCCTTGGCCAACACCGCCGTGAGCCCCCGCATCACGGGTCTGACCGGCTGGGTCGCCAAGGGCGTGGAACAGGTGGCCGAGCGCAGCACCCAGGCCATCGACTTCGGTGCGCACACCGCCGCCGCCCAACTGAGCAAGGCCGCCAAGCTGGTGAAGGGCGTGGACAACGAGATGCTGGCGAACGGCCTGCAGACCGCCTCGCGCCTGAGCCTGCCCACCGCGCTGGCCCTGCTGGCCGTGGCCGGCAAGGCCGCCGCCGGCGCCGACAGCTTGGTGAAGGCGGTGCAGCCGACGAAAAAGCCCGCCAAGCGTGCCGTGCGTCCGACGCGCCCCGCCGTGAAGGCGGCCGTGAAGCCTGCCGCCCGCAGGCCCGCCGTCAAGGCCGTGAAGGCGATGAAGCCGGTGGTGGCAGCAAAGGCCAAGCCGGTGCGCGCTGCCGCCAAGAAGGTGGCCGTGACGACCGAAACCGCCGCCGCCTGACTCGCAGCTGAAGCCTGAGCAAACGGCCCGCCTGCGCGGGCCGTTGCCACGTCTGAGGCCGCGAAAGCTGCGTCCGCTCAGGGTTTGAAGGGCATTTCCCCACCGTGCTTGAGCCACAGGCGGCGTGCGTCGCCCGATCGGATGAGTCGCTCAATGCCGGCGTTGATCTCGGGCAGCAAGCCGGCTGCCGGGCCGTCCTTCATGGTCAGCAAATGCGCTGCCGGCGCATCCACATCCGGCAGCTCGGCATGCGCGAGCTCGCGGATGGAGAGAAAGTCCTTGCCCAGGTACTTGAAATTGCTGATGAGCTCCAACTCCTCGACAAAGAAATCGCAGCGCCCGCGCAGCAGCATGCGAATCATGCCCTCATAGCCGCTGTTGCTGATCTGCAGTTCCGCGGCCTTCAGGCCGTAGTGCGCATAGCTACCGCTGGCCATGCCACAGCCCCGGTACTTCCTTAGATCGGCCTTGTTCGCCAACTCGAGAGGTGCATCGGCCCTGAAGAACACCTGGGGCGTGAGTGAGCGATAGTGCCGTGAATAGTCAAAACGCTTGGCGCGCTCAGCGTCGTAATAGCCGCCCATCGCGAAGTCGATCCGCCCCTGCTCAACCTCCCTGAGGCAGCGCGCCCAGGGCATGCCGATGAAGCGGGGCTCCTGCCCTGCGGGCAACGCCAATCGAATCAACTCGACCGCATAGCCGCTGACGTTGGTGCTGCGCTGGCCGTCCGCATCCTTGACCCAGTACAGCGAGGGCGGTGGGTCGGGATCGCCGCAAAAGCTCAATTCCGCATGGCTGGACGCACTGCCGCATAGGGCTGCGAGACCCCACATCCATTGCCAGCGACCCAGCCTATCGAACCGCAACTTCAAGCTCGCCCCCCCCTGCCTTTGCTGCGACGCCAGTGTGCCATGCCGTCCGGCAGCACCGAAAGCCCTGCGCGAGCAAGAAAAAACCCCACGAGGCCTGCGCCTTGTGGGGTTGATCTGG